>JAITOM010000030.1 GCA_031289975.1 Methanobrevibacter sp.
AAAGTTGAATATATATAAAAATAAATTTACAAAACACTATAATCTATAAATTAAAAATTTTAATGAATTTTATATTTATAGTGGTTTTGATAAAGTTCTTAATAAATAACTTTTTTAAAAATAAATATCATTAAAAAATATTAATTTAAAATCATTTATATTAATCAATAATATATTTATATTATTTAAAATTTAAAATCATAGATTTTTATAAATTGATATCTAAAATTAAATAATTTAATAAAAAAATTATCATTTTAAAAATTTAAGAACTTTACCTAAGGACTATAGAACTAAATGATTTAATAAAAATAATTATTTCAAATATTATTAAATTTAATTTATTATATAATTAATTAAATGTGATTGATCCATGAAAATTAGAACCATTATACTTATATTAATAATTGCTTTTATTTCAATTTATGCAATGCAAGAAGTTACATACTTCGCAACAAAAGAAGTGAACACAGATAATTTCAATGGAAGTACTTTAGTAATTCCTAAAATAAATCTTACAGAACATTTATATGATTCCTTAGATAAAGGAGTTTTATTCACTGAGGGATCTTCTGAACCTTCAAAAGGAACAGTTCTCCTACAGGGGCATAGAACATTTTTAGGTTCTCCATTTTTACGACTCGATGAACTTGTAGTTGGAGATAATTTAAGTATTCTTTGCCCAGGAATAGGAAAAGTAAATTATGTAGTGGATAATAAGCATATAGAAAATCCAGATTATCGAATTGTATTAAATAATAAAAGTAATACTAAATTGTATATGTCAACATGTCATCCACTTGGTTTCACAACTCAAAGATTAATCATTGATTCATCTTTTGTTGATGTAGAACCATTAGTAGATACAAAAACAATTGTTGAATATACTTACTTCATTATAATGATAATTTTAGGAGTTTTTATTGTTGGAAGTATAATTAGTTATTTATATCCAGTAAAAGAAGATAGAAAATTTTTATTTGCTGAAATAATAATCATTACTCTTATTTTAATAGGATTATTTATACATCCAATTCCTTTAAGTTATTTCTCATTTTTAGGGCAATTATTTTAGTTAGTGTTATTATGAATCTTGAAGAAAAATATTTTTCTAATATTAGTTTTAGAGAAAGAGCTATTTTTGAAGGAGCCATTAGTATGGCTGCTTTATTTCATCAGTACATTGGAACTCCTGTTAATGAAAAAACTGTTAAAAGTTTAAAAATAGCTATTTCAGATTCAATTCAACTGCAACCTGCCATTGAAAGGGTCGATGTTTCAATTGATTTAAATAGGATTAAACAAGCAAATACAGAGTTTAATTATGTTTCTTTATCTGATGATATGTTGGATGTTAAAATTTACTCTAAAATCAATGATTCATTAGCCATTATAAGAATGGAATTTATTGAAGAATTAAATTATCCTTTAATGTATGTTGAAGAGATAATTGAAGAAGAATAATTAGTTAATAAGAATAATAAAAAACTAAATAATAATATAGGATATGATTAAATGGAAGATATGGGTATCTTACTTTCATCAACTAATACATTAGACAATAAAAACATATTTAAATATTATGGTTTAGTTACTGGAGAATCTTTACTGGGTTCTAATGTATATAAGGATTTGTTTTCTGGAGTTCGTGATGTTGTTGGAGGACGAACATCTAAATATGAAGAAGAAATTCAAAAAGCAAGAAACTTAGCTATTGAAAGCATGATTAACAAAGCAAAAGAATTAAATGCCAATGGCATAATAGGAATAAAAATATCTTATAATAATCTTGGTGGAACAATGGGTAATACTATCCTTGTAACTGCTTATGGAACTGCCATTAGTTTTAAATAAATTATTAATTAATAAAAATATTATTAGAATATATTTATTTAAAATTAGTTATATTAATTAAAATAAATTTATATTATTTAGAATTTAAAATTATAGATTTTTATAAATTAATATTTAAAATTAAATAATTTAATGAAAAAAATTATCATCCAAAATTTAAGAACTTTTCAAGAACTTTTCCAAAATGACTATATATATTAATTTTACAAAATTCAATTAAATATTTGAATTAAAAATGATTTTTATTTCTTTAAATTAAATTTAAAAGATGAATACTAATATTTAAAAAAATAATTTGAAAATTTTTTTTGAATAATAAAATACATTAATTATGCAGAACATTATGCTTTAATTTTCATTATTTTATAATAAAAACTAATTTAAAATTATTATTATTAAAATATTTTAATTTAAAATGATTTTTTTAATGAATAAAATGATTATAAAAAAAACATATTTAAGTCAAGTTATTTTTCATGAATATTTGCAAACTTTAGGAGTTTATAATTATTAATAATAAAATTAAAAAGTTTATATTTAAATCTTAATGAATATAAGAGTCTGTTAAAAATTGTGAATGGTTTAAAGGTTTTTCAAATGGATAAGATATTAAAATTGATTAATAAAATTAAAGAATTTGAAGATATTGATGAATTTATTGATGCTAAAGCTATTAAAACATCTTCTATTGTAACTGCTTTTTGGGTAAGGTTTAAATGTAAATACGCTTGTGGAAATTACAACACTACTTTAGATTGTCCACCATATTCTCCAGGTCCTGAAGAAATGTCAGAACTTTTAAAGTGTTATGATGATGCAATATTGATTAAATGTAGTAATCATGAAGCACCTTCTAAAATAGCTATTAATTTAGAAAAAATAGCTATTGGAATGGAATTCTATAAAGCCATTAGTTTTGGTGCAGGTTCCTGTAAACATTGTGTGAAATGTAATTTAAAAAGTTGTATTAATCGATCCATAACTCGACCATCAATGGAAGCATGTGGTATAGATGTGGTTCAAACAGCTAAGAACAACGGCTATAATATGGTAGATAAAAAAGACAAAACTTTATACTTTTTTGGTCTTGTTTTATTAAAATGATTTCACTCATAAGAGTTTCTATAAGTACAATATTGTACTATTAATGGCACTGTAAAATTAGCATGGATTTTCACAATTGAAAAATTGAAAACAAACGATAAAAGCTCAATGACATGTATATGGTCTAAACTTTTTCTGCTACAAATCCGAATTCCAAATTTCGACTTTCCATCCTCTTTTTACAGTGCCATTTAAATTAATATACACAATTTAAGTGGCACTGTAAAATTAGCATGGATTTTCACAATTGAAAAATTGAAAACAGACGATAAAAGTTTAATGAGATGTATATGGGCTTAATGCTTTTATGCTAAAATCCAAATTCCAAATTGTGAATTTCCATCCTCTTTTTACAGTGCCATTTAAGTTAATATTTTTTAATAATATTTATTTTGACAAATTTATTTACTAAAAGCTTTATCAAAACCCATATAATCATCATATAATCATTTAATATATAAGATGAATTTAAATTAATGATTAATATTATAAATTAATAATTAATCATATTTTTTTCTAAATGAACAACACCTATATTATCATTACCTTCGATATTAGTTACTTTAAATCCATCATTTTCTAATTTAGAAATTAATTTATTGGATTGTGTACCGGTAAAACAAGTATGATATTCAAAAATTATTTTTTCAAACATTGACAAATCAGAATTAAAAATTATTGAATCTTCACAACCTTCACAATCCATTTTAAGTAAGTAAGGATTATAAATATTAAATTCACTAATAATATCCTCAATTGTTAAAGTTTCAGCTTCAGCTTGATACAAACCATCCTCAATGAAATTTGATGCACCACCATCCCCCAACCAATCATACTTTATTTTAATAGTTTCTTTTTTATCAGAAACACCTTTATTGACAAGAGTTATTTTTTTAGCTAATTCTGGATTTAAATTTATATTTTTCATAGCTATCTCAAAAACTGGAGTCACTGGCTCAAAAGCTATCACATCATAACCTTTACTTGCAAAAAATAGGGGAGAATCACCAACATTAGCACCGACATCAACAATAATCCTATTTAGGGAAGAACCCGATGGGGGGGGGGGGGGGGGGGGGGGGGGGCCCCGGCCGGCGGGGGGGGGGTCAGGACGAGAGCGTCAG
>JAITOM010000033.1 GCA_031289975.1 Methanobrevibacter sp.
AGTATATGCTATCAAAAAAACTTAAAATGATTCCTTTAGAAGTGATTTCTAGAAATTTAGCCACTGGTAGTTTACTGAGAAATTTTCCTTTTCAGGAAAAACAAAAACTTGAACCTCCAATAATACAAATGGATTATAAAAATGATAAATATCATGACCCTATGTTAAATGATGATATAAGCATTGCTTTAAAAATATCTACAAAAGAAGAACTTAATGAAATTAGAGCCATTACTAAAGAAATAAACAAGGTTCTTTCTAAATTTTTAGATGAAAAAGGAATAATTTTAGTTGATTTTAAACTTGAATTTGGAAAAGATTATGAAGGAAACATTATACTTGGTGATGAAATTAGTCCAGATACATGTCGATATTGGGATAAAGAAACATTGGATGCGATGGATAAAGATATCTTTAGAAAAGGTCAAGGCAATGTTATGAATGCTTATGAAAAAGTATTCAATAGAGTTGTTGATGAAGGTGATTTAAAAAAATGGAATAGTGATTAAAAAAATTATAAAAAAAATTAAATTAACCTTTAAAAAAAAATATAAATTTATAATATGATTTTAATTTAATTATAGTTTATAACCCAACACTGTCAATTTAAACCCAATACTGTCAACTTAAGAATTTGACTAAAATTTCTATCTAAAATATTGTTTATACAATCTCTATTTTTAATTTCAATCCAAGTTTAAAAAAATAATTTTCTTAAGTTGACAGCATTGGAGTTAATAGCTACAAACATTTATATGATATAAAACAAATAATTTTAAATAAAAATTAGAATAATATTTTTAAAAAAAAAGTTTACATAAAAAAAGTTTACATATATTATGTGGGGATTAAAATAATGTTAATACAAAGTATGATTAAATATGCTTTAGAAGATATGAAAAAATTAATTGAACATATTAACGATGATGATGTTAATGAACTTATTGAAATCATTCTTACTTCAAATAATATTTTTACATTAGGATCTGGATTTTCAAGTTATGTGGCATCAAATTTTACTGCAAAACTTGTTAGAAGAGGTATTACTAGTTATGCGATTGGTAATGTGTCAACACCAGCTGTTGAGAAAGAAGATTGTATTATTGTTTTTTCTAAGTCAGGTGAATCACAATTTGTAGTAAACACAATCAATATAGCAAAAGAGAAAATAAATCCTAAAATCATATCAATAACCTCTAATCCAAATTCATCTTCAAGTAAACTCTCGGACTTAAATATCCATATGAAAAAATTTGGATTAAATGAAGAAAAAAATTTGTTAATGAATAAAGTCCCTTATCTTTTCGAACTAAGTTCAGAACTTTTCATTGATGTGGTAATAGCTATCATATATCGAAGAACTGAATATAATCAAACTGTAAGTTTTGGATATGATTATTCCATATAAACAATATTTAATGCTATAAAATATGATTTAATTATAATTTTAAGCAATTTAGTCTTTTATCTAACCTTTTTCAATATTATATAAATTTCTAAGAGATTGTTTACAATTATTTTCAATAAAAGAATAATTTTGAATTGAAAAGATTTATGATAGTTGGCTGAGAAAACTCCGTACTCTTTAGGGTCGTGAGATGAATCAGCCAAAATTTTTTGTGTCATATTAATCTTGACTCCTAATATACTTTTCAATTGCATAACCACTTGACATTCTACCTTTAATGAAACAACGAATATTATTCCATTTAACAGTATCAAATTTAAAGAACCCCATAATCTTATTAACAGGGATTCTTTGATGTGAACGAACACCTTTAAAATTCTGATATTGTCTATAAGAAATATTCTTCTTAATAAAAGCATAATCATTGGTATTCAAAACATCTAATAATGAAAGATTATTAATAAAGCTTATAAATATTAGGTAAGTTATAAATTTTAAGTAAAAGACTATAAATATTAATAATTACTTTAATATTAAAAATAATAATACTCATAGCATAAATTTTAAAATAATTAAATATTATTCAACTATAGTGGTTTTGATAAAGTTCTTAATAAATAACTTTTTTAAAAATAAATATTATTAAAATATATTAATTTAAAATTATTTATATTAATTAAAATATATTTTAATTATTTAAAATTTAAAATTATAGGGTTTTATAGAGTAATATTTGAAATTAAATAATTTAATAAAAAAATTTATCATGCAAAATTTAAGAACTTTTCCAAAATGACTATAAAAAATTAAATTAATTTTAAATGATTTTTCACTTAATTAGCTAAAATAAATTTTTAATTTGTATTTAATATTATTTTTTAAAAATGAAACTTAAATTTAGTTTATTTATTTAAAACAATTATTTATTTAAAACAATTATTTTAATGAATTTTATAAAAAGTTATAGAATTATACCATATTTAAATTAATTGTGCAACATACTCTAAGTTTTCAATTATTAAACCATTTTCTGAATCTCTTCCTTAACTATTTTATTAACAATTTTTCCATCTGCTTTTCCTTTTAGTTCTTTCATTGCCATGCCCATTAAAGGTCCAATAGAAGCCATTTTTCGTTCTTTAATCATGTTTTCATTCTTCAAAACAATTGCATTGATTATATTTCTTATATCCATTTCAGATAAGAGTAAAAGATTTAATTGTTTGGCTATTTTTTCATAATCATGAGGTGATGAATTATTTTTTTCATTTGAAGTAATTATTTCTTTTATAATATAATTAACACCATCTTTATTTATCAATTCATCTTCTAATAATTTAAAAACAGATTTAATATCATTGATTGTTAATAATTCAATAGCTATGTTATCTCTTTTTAATTCTTGTAGTGTATAAGCATAAAAAGAACCAACAACTATTGGATCAACCTTAAGTTCAGATAAAATATCTTCAAAATCATCAACAAATCCTCTTTTAATTAATTGATTTGTTAAATCATCACTTATTTTATATTCTCTAATTAATCTTCTTTTTTTTTCATCTATAAGTTCAGGTAAATTATTTTTAATGTTTGTTATTTTTTCTTTATTAATTTTAAAAAGTGGAATATCTGTTTCAAGATACATTCTATTTGATGTTGGGAGAGGTCTCATATATTCACTTGTTCCATTTTCTAATGCTTTTCTTGTTTCTTCAGGAACTCCATAATAAGCCATTTTAACTCTTCTTATAACTTCTTTTAAAGCCAAAATAGCTATATCCTCATCTGCAGCTACTAATATGATTGCATCATCATCATCAATATTTAAGAATTTTTTTAATTTTAAAACTTCATTTTCAGTAATTCCATAAGCAGGTAATTCATCGGTGTGGAAAATTCCAGAAACACCATGTTTTTTAGCATAATCAGATAGTTCGCTGCCAAATCTACGACTTGTTTGAATCTCTAAACCAATTAATCCATTAAAACCTTTTAAAACAATAGCCTTTACAGATTTTGCCTTTGATATTATCTTGGAGGATGTGTTTTTGAAAACTTCATCAACATTAAAAATTTCATCTAAAACTTTAGTATCTCTTTTAAGAACT
Organism: Methanobrevibacter sp.; assembly: GCA_031289975.1. GTDB lineage: Archaea > Methanobacteriota > Methanobacteria > Methanobacteriales > Methanobacteriaceae > Methanovirga. Next base: position 3,517 of record JAITOM010000033.1, read on the forward strand.
TCAGTTTTAATTTTAATAAGACCTAATTGTCTTTGAACCTCTAATTCAACCATTTTTGGTATTAAATCTAAATTTTGAACTCCTTTAATTTCTATTCGACTACCTTCGCTGATTGAAATATTTAAATCTTGTCTTATTGTTCCAAGTCCTCTTTTAACATTTGTACTTCTTAATATCTGACCTAAAATATATGCAAACTCTTTAACTTCTTCAGGATCATGAATTGATGGATCCGTTGTAATTTCAACTAATGGAATTCCTAATCTATCACAACGGAATGTGGTGAACTCATCATCAGTGACTATTCTTCTTCCAGCATCTTCTTCTAAACAAAGATTTTCAATAGCTATTCTACCATAATCAGTATCAAGATAACCATCAGTAGCTATTAAAGCTGTTCTTTGAAATCCACCAGTATTACTACCATCTATTACTTGTTTTCTCATTGTATGGATTTCATCAATAATATTCATATTTAAAAGTGAAGCTATTGTAATAGATAAGTCTAATGCTTCTTCATTTAAATTATGGGGTGGTTCATCATCAGTTTCAACTAAACAAGTTTCATGATCATAAACCTGGTATTTAAAACTTAAATTCCTTAAAGATTCTTGAAATGCTGCTCTGTCAACTTGACCTAATTCACTTTGTGTAGGCCTTAAATATCTTTTAATCTCTTCATCGATTTTCTTATCGCTAAGTTCATTTGGACATGAACAAAATAGCTTAGTTTTAGTATTTAATTGTTGATGAATTTCTAATCCCATTTTAAGTCCTAATTTTTTCCAATTCATAAAATCACTTCTATTTAATGTATTTTGATCTGAAGCTAAGTTTTGTATCATGAAATAAACAGGATACAAATTATTTGTAAACTTATAAGTTCCTATTTTTTTAGAACTAACTAATTCCATTAAGCCTAAATCTTTAGCTCGTCTATAAAAATCATTGAAAACTTTCATTTCTTCTTCATTTAAAATATTTTCTAAATCATTTTTACTAAAACCCTCATTTATTAAAGAAAATGCATGTTTCCATAATTTCTTAAAAATTGAACGGTATTTATCACTTTTAATCTTAGAATCAATAACGGGCTTAAGATATTTATCCCCTATTCGCATTCCAGCATTCAAAACAAACCTTTTTTCCCACCATAAACTGCTTTTTCTAGAATGTTATTTAATATTCTTGGAAATTCTCTAACCAATATTTTGGTTTCATCTTCTGATGGAGCAAATTCAACTTTAAGCCCTCCAAAACCAATAGTTTTCACAGTATCTCCAAATAGACTTGAAATTTTATCTTTCCAATTTTCTTCTGTTTCTGAAATAATTTTAGCTATTATTTCTTTTAAAAGGTCATTGATTTTATCCACACCATCCAAATATAAGTGCACATATATCATATTGCATTCTTTCATGGCTATTTCACCCATGTATCTTGCAAATGAACTTTTACCCATTCCTCTCTTCCCAGTTAAAAATAAATGCTGATGAGATCCATGAGATACTTGTTTCAAATATCTTGAAATATCAGAAATTTTTTCTACTCTTCCTTTAAAATTATTCGGATCTACGGGTTTTCCTGGTTGAAAAAGACTTTCTTTATCCAATAAATTCATTTTATTCCCCTTATATTTTTTCATAGCATCATATAATAATAATTTCTCATCATTCAACGAAATCCCTTTTTTTCAATACCTCTTTCATGAAATATACCCTTCTTTCCAAAGTATCAATGCTCTAAAAATACATATTTATAAATATATAACTGTTTTAATTTATCTAATAAATAAAATTAAAATCACAGATTTAAACCACTAAAAATAATTTTTAAAGACTTAAATATTATTAAATCATAAAATAAGGATAATAAATACTTTTTAGATTTTATAATATTTATTTTATATCTTATATACTTATTTTATCTTTTTTGTTCTTTATCATATTTATATTTTTTAGGGGGTGTGAAACAATTGTTATTGTCATTTGTTTTTATTTAAAATAGCTATAATAATTTAATATGTTTTATATTCTCTTATTTAATGTTTTATATTCTCTTTAAAATAATTATATTATTTATATTATCATTTCAGTTTTAAAAATATTATTTTATATAAATTATTAGTTTTAAAAATTTAAATAATAATATTAATAGTTATAAATTCATTATTAAATAAATAAGATTATTATAACATTAATATTAAGTTTTTAATCATTGTTGAACAAATAAAAAAAGTGATCATTATTAAATATTTTTTTAAAATAAAGAAAATCAAAGATTTTCTAATTGAAATAAAAAATTTCAATAAAGAAAAACTTGTTTTTCTAACTTTAAAAACTAAAGTTTTTAAAATATGGTGGAATAAAAAAAATTTGTAATTAATCATAATTTGTAATCAATCATTTAATTTTATTTACTTAATTTTCAATAATATTTTTTAATATTTTATTAAATTATTAATTAATATTCGCTTTTCTGGAAATATAGGCTGGTTTCGCATGTTAGTACTGTGGTGCTAATTGATATGGAATCTTCTGGACAAACAAGGGAGTGATTAACTTGTACAAGTTGTAATGTTGATCAAGAGTCTTTAAAGGGATTGAAAAGATAAGTTTTAATTTTTGGTGACTTGCCATGAAAGCAGTTTTCATCTGCTCATAGTACAAATGAATATCATTTTTATTCAAGTTGGTAAACAAATTATAACCATCCGGTAAGTAGAATGTAACATTCTTCAAAATGTCAAGCAATGTTTCCGGCGAAATCAAACTTAACGACAATCTACCGTTCAAATAATTTTCAATACCGTTCTGCAGTTGTCTGATTTGAATTAATAATTGCAAAATTGCAAATTCTAGTTGTCTAATGTGAACAAACATGTTAGTCTGTTTAAATAAGGTAGCATTCAACCAAGGAATAGTTACTTCCACTCTGTCTTTCCATAAATTAGAGTCTAACATAATAGTTTTAACTTGCTGCGACAAGACTTCTACGGCTTTAGTGTTGAATTTAGATAAGTGGTCCAAGTCTCTTAAATACGTTAACTGAGCATTTACAAAATGAACTGTATTTTCTTCTCTGCTGTGAAGTTCGTGAACTTGATCCTTTAAGCTTTCATAATCAGCTATGGTGGCTGTTCCAAATAAAAATTTAAATACAGAACCTGCGGCGCTTAAAATAGCACGTTTACTGTCTGCCCTTGGAAAGATCTCCTTAAAGGTTTTTAATTCCTTCTCCAATTCATTTACTAATTTATCTACGTGTTGAGGTTCGCATATTGGAATGAATCGATTATTGTTATTGTGGCTGTCCCGCCCTCAGGTATTAAGTCTCCCAGGGTAGGATTGGGTTGCCGGTAGAGCAGTAGTCTTTGATCTCAGGGTTTTGTAGGTTTCAGGAACACACAACAACACCGATGTGATTTTGGTTGACAGATGCACCTTTACTTCACCTTGCAGCATATAGCTTCGTCATACATGACATTGATACAGCACTGGTTGCACTGATCATTTATTCATTACATACAATTCAACACTCCGTCATACTTATTAATTTTGAATTTAGAAAATTTGTAAGACGTGGAACACACGTGCTATACCGAAAAGCTCGCAGTCGAGAAGCACATTCAGCCCACGCTGACAACTGATAATATGTCCGCCCCTCTCCTGCGAACTGCAAATTCAAAATTTCTGCCCTTCTCATTTGCTGAGGGGTTTCATGACGTGTGGCCAAGCAACGCCTATTTTCGTCATTCCAGACCTCTGATTTGTGGGACAAGCACCCCCACGTAATTTCTGGATTAATGAAATTTGCTGCTGCCGATAACCAACTGACCCTCCAACTTTTATGACCTGTTCCCGTCGCAAAGCCATTGTCCTCGCCACAAGACCGGTGCCTGCTTGGCGGCGACAGACAACCCTGAAAGCCACTGATCTGCTGAAGTTTTACCGAAAAATAAGTATACGCGAATATGTATCAAGCATTATCTAATTTAGAGGAAGTGTAACGTGGCCGAAATGTGCGTAATTACTTTAGCATTACACCTCGTATCACGTTTACGTGAGCTAGATCGATGCCAAAAGTTCTAGCCTGCTTATCGATCAATTGTGCTGTCGTCAGGGATTGAACCTGAGACTGACTGACCTGACACGCATTCGATATTTCGGCAGATAATTGTGATGAGTATGTTAGCTTCACGCTTTGGCCGCTTTACTCCCAGAGAAATCCCGGTCTCAACTTTGTGGCCAATAGAAAAGTCCCTTCCGTGCCGGGAATTTAACAGCGCTTACTTTGGTGACTACGCTGTCCCATGGTGATTTATATAATCATTACTTTTATAAACATATTGTCTGTAGCAGTTACTGTTACGAGGTGGTATCGTACAAAGCGTCCCTTACAATTGCGACCATTTCCTGATCAATTGTGCCCCCCATCTGAGTACTAACCATTCCCGATTTATCTACCACAGTTCTCTGCTGTGGTTGCAGCAGAGACACCTAATAGCAAAGTGGGGAGAAATTCATCGGTATATGGCTGAATTTTGCTTCTCAGTATCTCTGTCATACCTCAAGTGATCTTTAGCATATCGTGAAATCTTACGACGTGGGGCCGACGGCTCTACTCCCCCCCCCCCTCCCGAAGTAAGTCGTGCTACGGAATTTTGTTGCCGTTAAAATCCATCGCACTCGGACGGATTTGAACCCGCGAACCTTGCGTCCAATGGCAAACACGATAACCATTACCCCACCGAGAACGACATGTTAGTACCGTGTATTGTACTGTCGTCATGATCATTGTCGTCCAGTCTCAGCGGGGTCCTTGTCACAACGGTAAGGAGTGTTCTCAGGTTGCGGACGGA
>JAITOM010000036.1 GCA_031289975.1 Methanobrevibacter sp.
TCTATAATTTTAAATTTTAAATAATATAAATTTATTTTAATCAATATAAATAATTTTAAATAAATATAGTTTAACAATATTTATTTTTAAAAAAGTTATTTATTAAGAACTTTATCAAAACTACTATAATATAAATAATTTTAAATTAATATTATTTTAATAATATTTAATATATATTTAATATATATTTAAATAAATTAAATAATTATTTAAAATTTAATAAATTCTAAAATATTAATTAAAAATCATATTTAAATTATTTAAAATAAATTTACAATTAACTATAGCATGATAAGTAAGTGATTTTAATGACAAACACAGAAAAAATGATTTGTTTAGTGGATGGAGAGCATTATCTTCCTGTAACTAAAGCAGCAATCAATGTTTTTGAAGATATGAACCATATTGAGGTAGTAGCTATTGTATTCATTGGGGGGACTGAAAAATTAAGAACTGATGATCCAGATAGCTACAGTAAAATGATGGGGTGGCCTGTTCATTTTGGTGAAGATGAAAATGAAATACCGTATGATTTAATTGTGGAGATGATTAAAAAATATGATGCCGATGTTGTCATGGATTTAAGTGATGAACCAGTTTTAGATTATACTAAAAGATTTAAAATAGCTTCAAAAGTTTTATCTCTTTCAGTATCATATAAAGGTCCTGATTTCAATTTCCAACCATTAACACAATATGATTTGCTTGAAAAACCATCGATTAAAATATTAGGAACAGGTAAAAGAATAGGTAAAACAGCTGTTTCAGCATTTGCTGCAAGAGAAATCCATAAAAATAATTATAATCCATGTGTAATAGCTATGGGTAGAGGAGGACCTGAATTCCCTGAAATAGTTCATGGAGATGAAATGGAAATAACTCCAGAATTTCTAATGGAACAATCAAATAGAGGAGTTCATGCAGCATCAGACCATTGGGAAGATGCTTTAATGAGTAGAGTACTAACTATTGGTTGTAGACGATGTGGTGGAGGAATGGCAGGGGATGTTTTCTTAACAAATATGGAAGAAGGTGCTAAAATAGCTAATAAACAAGATTCTGAATTTCTTATTTTTGAAGGAAGTGGTGCAGCTATTCCACCAATAAAAACCAATAGAAATATAGTATTAATTGGAGCAAATCAACCGTTAATCAACATCGAGAATTTTTTTGGACCATTTAGAATTTTTTTAGGTGATTTAATTATTTTAACAATGTGTGAAGAACCAATGACATCAAAAGAAAAAGTTAAGAAAATCGAAGATTTTGTAAAAGAAATTAATCCAGAAGCAACAATAATTTCGACTGTTTTCAGACCTAAACCATTGGAAGATATAAAAGATAAAAATGTTATTTTTGCAACAACGGCACCAAATACAATAAAAGATGTTTTAATAGAATATCTTGAGAAAGAATATGGTTGTAAAGTTGTTGGAATGACTTCTCATCTATCCAATAGACCTTTACTTAAAAAAGATATTAATAAATACCTTGATAAAGCAGATATTATGTTAACAGAACTCAAAGCAGCAGCAGTTGATGTTGCAACAAAAGATTCTATTGAAGCAGGTCTAAAAGTTGTTTATTGTGATAACATACCAATAGCTATTAATAAAACATATCCCGATTTATCGAAATCCATAATCAATTTAGTTGATTTAGCTATTGAAGACTTCAATAATTAACTAATAGATTAGCTAAAATGGTGTTTTTTTTGAAAGAAGAACAGATTAAAAAACTATTAAACTTCACAATTAAAGAAAATAATGTAATTAAGGCTTTAAAACTTCCCCAAGAAATTTTTCTCCCTTTACTTTTTTCTATTCGTTATGGTGGAGATTGGAGTCTTAAAAAAGATTCTAAAAAGTTAATGTCTGTAAAAGAAAAATTAACTAAATACGATGAGAATAAAAAGGTTGGTTATACCTTAGAATTAATTTATCTATTCGTTAATCCAATACTAATTTCAGAATTTGGTAAAATTTATAGGATGGAAAAGTGTAGTAATAATAATGAAAGAAAATTAGTTGAAAGACCTTATAAAGTCACAATTGATGGAGAATATATTCTTAAAGCAACACTCGATCCTAAAAGCATGAAAATTCTTTTAAAACATTTGAAAGGACCATTAAGTTTTACAGGTTCAGGTGCTTATGGTGTTTCTCATGAAATAGAGCATCTCAATCATGATGAGATTAAAGGTATTCCTTTCTATGATTTTGAATATGTTTTAGAAAAATGATTATATAATATTTTCATATATGTTTAATGAAAAGTTTATATGGTGAAATCATGAAATATAAGATTTTTATTAGTTCAAATCAAAGTGAGTTTGAAGTCGAAAGAAGAGAAATTAAAAATTTCATTGAAAATGACCCATTATACAGTAATTATTTTAAGGTTTTTATTTTTGAAGATGTTCCTGCAAGTGGAATAAGTCCTCATGAAATTTATATTGAGGAGCTTAGGAAAAGTGATATTTTCATTGGTTTAATTGTTAGAAATTATGGCAATATAAAGAACATGAGACTTTCAGCTACTGAAGAAGAATTCGATGAATTTAGAAAAGGAAAAAATAGAACAAACGCATACATGTTTATTTTAGAAGATGTTTTTAATATTGAGAATATAGATAAAAAAACTAAAAAATTCATTAAAAAAGCAGAAAAATGTACTTATTCAAAAATTCTTACCGCAACATGAAATTAAACTAACTAAATTCGCTGATGTAGAAAGAACAATAATATTAGATAGTACTGATTTAAATGAACCTATTTATCAAGTATTAATTAAAGTAGAAAAATTTTTTAAATATAATACCAAATTTGCTCAGGAGATCATTGATTTTAAAAGAAGAAGTATAACTGAATATCCATATTAAGCTATTAGAGAAGTAATAATAAATGCAATTGCACACAGAGATTGTAATATCGACAATGCTTCCATCATGTTTTCTATATTCCCTGATAGAATAGAAATTTACGAATAATATCTTTTAGTTTATCCATAGATGAATCATATATACCTATTAGAACTACGTAAACTAAATAGGTTTTTTTTTACATGATCTGTTTGATGTAATTCTTATTTTTTAGATTCTTATTTTTTATAAATTCAATAGTAGTTTCATTAAACCATTCATACTCAATAATATTCCATAAATGAATAGCTCTTTTAGCACTAAATACTTTTGATTTTGGAAAATGATTTTGAATTATTTTTGCAGATTTAATAACCTTTGGATATTCCTTTGTTCCATATAAAATTAATAAATTTGAAAAATTATTGTTTTCATTAGGTATTCTATATTTTAAGTATTTCTCTGTAATTTTAATAAAGTTATTAGTATTTATTGATTGTTTTAATTGATTGAAATATTTTTTTCCAATCCCATATTCAGCTAAAAATCCATGAATAATGAAATTTGAAGGTTTTTTATCTAAAATATTAATTTTACATTCTCTAAGACCATTTAATAATTCTTCAATTCTTTTATCATCTTTACTAATAAATTTATTTTTAATATTAACTCCACTAATAATAGCTGTTTCAACAATATCTTGATATTTATATAATAAATCAATAATTATGGTTCCACCAATAGCTATTCCAACTAAGTGAACTTTTTTATCTTTTAAATCATTGGTTATCATGTTCTTAATAAGCTCCACACAATTTTCTATTGAAAACGGCATCTTAGTTTGGCTTTTACCATGATCTATTAAGTCTAAATAGATACAATGATAATCATTGAATTCTTGTTTTTCCCAAATCCAATTACTTAATAGGGTACTATGAATAAAGATAATAGCTTCTTTATTTTCTTTTCCTTTCTCTAAATAATATAATTTTTTTCCCATATTAATCATGAAAATGTTTCTATTATTCATACTCTTTTAGAGAAATATGTTTTAATCTTTCAACACCATTTATTTTCCTGATAATTTCAACAGTAGATTTAGAAACTAAATCTTCCCATTTTCCATCATTAATTATCAAGTTCCTAATTTTTGTTCCAGATAAAATCTTTCTATTAAATTGGATATGTTCATTTATTTTATAACCTGCTTCAGTGAATAATCGTTGCACTAATGAATTACCACTGAAAACTTTATTAAAGTATGGTGTTAACATTTCTACATGAGATACCCATACAGAATTATTCATAATGTCTGTTATTGGGATTATGTAATGTTTATCTCCTTTAATACCATGTTCAGTTAAAGTCTTTTTAATCATTAAAATTCTTTCACCAGCCGTAAATGGGTTTTCAATAGTGTGACTTATTTGAGCACTACCAATTCCAATAATAAGTTCATCAACTTCTTTAAGTGCATCTTTAATAACTTGAATATGGCCATTATGTAAAGGCTGCATTCTTCCAATTAATATCCCTCGTTTTTCTTTTAAGTTTTCATATTTCATTGATACCAACATTAATATTTAAGTTTTGATAGAAACTTTCAAAAGTTGTATAGAATCAAAATTTTAGTTTTTTTAATTGATTTTTATAGATTTGATTAATATAATGATTTGTAATTTTATTTATAAATCTTTAATGAGTTTTAATTAATAATCTAATAACTTCTTGTATTCAAATAATTATTAATTTATTATATTAAATAAGATATTTTATTTTAAAAAGTAATTAGTATTTGTTAATTTAATGATTATAATTTATATTTATAGTGGTTTTGATAAAGTTCTTAATAAATAAACTTTTTTAAAAATAAATATTATTAAAAAATATTAATTTAAAATCATTTATATTATTTAAAATATATTTAAATTATTTAAAATTTA
>JAITOM010000070.1 GCA_031289975.1 Methanobrevibacter sp.
AAAGATAAAGTATAATAATTAACCGTATAATTATTTCCAATGGCATCTTGTTTATCTGGATTCGAATAAAGGAATTGCATATCTAAAATATCTATTGGTTTCATGTTATTTAAAAGAAATAGCTTATTAATATGTAAACCCGTTAATGATAAACCAGTAAATAAGACTATTGCTATTAAGGAAATTACTATCAATACCCTCATTTGTTTAACCATATTTTAGCCACTACCATATATTTTAATAAAAAGATTAGGATTATCATCCATCTTTTTATCAATTTTATCTAAAAATCATTAAAATTAATATCTGATTTTAAATTATATATAAAATCCTTTAAAATTTCCTTTTTGGTTACCAATGCCATGCAAAATAATAATGGGTTCTTCATTAATGCTTTCAGCTATTTCTTTTCTTATTTTAACATTCCTTAATAGATTAAAAAGCCCAAAATAAAGTTCATCTTCATTTTTAAGAATAGATGAAAATTCTAAATTTTATATTATCTACCATGAAATCAGTTAATAGCTATTATAGTAGGAAACCTATTTTTTGGCGAACATTTATACTGTATGAAAGAAAAATTTCTATGATTTAGCCAATAAAAAATCATTCACTAAAATTATATTGCCAAAAAATAGGTGTCCTACTCACTGCTATCAACCTGGAAATTATTCTTCCTTTAAATCTTTTATATCTTATAAAAACTAATAATTATAAATATTTTAGTATTTAAATGCCTATAACTTAATTTAATTGATAATAATATAATTTATTTATATTTTTACATTATTAATAGCTATTTAATTCTTTATTAAACTTTTAAATATTTATTCATCATTTTTCAGGATAATATTTTAATATTTGATCTTATTTTATTTTATATTCCTTTGATTATTCTTTATTTCAAAATTTATATTCAATACATCTTTTTTATCTTTTTGACTTTCTTTTTTTCACTGCTCTTTATTCAAGATCTTTTTTTGTAGAATTTAATCCAATAAATAACTTATTATTCCCCTAATTTAAGCTATCAATTTTAGTTCACTCTCTTTATTCCATATTCATCTTTTAATTCTCCTTAAGCCACTATAAAAATTGTTTAAACTTCACTTGCCACATAAATTTATATTATTTATTATAGTTTTAATGATTTATATCCGAAACATAAGATTAGAGGTTGACAGCAGTGATGTCCTACTATATTTGTAAGAAAAAAATCAAGATTTGTTATCGAAGATAACTTAATAAAATCTAAGATTCCCAGTTTCCTAATTGAATTTCAATAATGAAACTTTTAAGTGTTCAAGATTGAAGAATCTATAAATCAATTTACCGAATCAAACAATGCATAAAAAAATTAATGAATTAAAATTGAATAGGATGCTTGAAATTAAAATATGATCCGAATAAGATAATATTAATGAAAAATAAAAGAATTTAATGTCTTATAGAATTATGTCTTGCTCTCTGGAGGTTTTTAAAAATTTTGGGATTTGTATATAAATGAAATCTAAGATAATGATAAAACTACAAAAGTTTACACTCTCCATTTATAATTTGAAATTAAAGTTAATATATTTAGTGTATTAATATTTAGTTATTATGGAGTATGAATTAATGTTTGTAAGTAAAGAAAAAATAAAAAATTTTTTTAACTTAAAACAAGTTTTAAGTAAAGAAAAACTTCGCTTTTCTAAGTAAAATAAAAAATTTTACTAAAGAAAATCTTTCAGATTTTCTAAGTGAACAAGTCCAATAATGAAATTTTTTAAATTATACTGTAAATGTCAAAGTTTTAATTAAAAAAATTATAATTATTATTTTTAAAAATAAAAAAATAAAAATTATTATTTAAATAATTAAATTAATATTAATTGAAATTTTTAAAATTAGGATATTTAAATTAGTGTTAAGACAAATTAGTTATGTAACTTTATATAGTCCATAATCCCTAATAAATGCTATTATAATAGGAATAATAAAAAATCTAATCTTAATGAATATAAAGTAGCTTTAAAAATTTAAAATAAATGCCTAAAATTAAATTGTCTTAACATTAGGATATTTGAAAATAGGATATTTAAAAATAAATGAATAATTACAAACATTTTTTACATCACTATTAATTAATAATGAAATTGGGCGATAATTATTTTTTTTATTTTCTATAAACTATATATGGGATGATTTCAATATATAATTTTTGATTTTTTCATCCATAAAAACAATAAAATTCTAAAAATATTACTATTAATAATTTAGTTCATAACATTTTTTGTCATCAAATCATTAAATTAGCATGTAGTTTATACTATAGTTTCTATTACTTCAATAACTGATATTCTACTGTTAATAATCGTTTCATTGATTCATTAAATACTTTTTTTAAACCTTTTCTTTTTTTAATTTTACTCTCTGGACAGGTGAAGGTGTTCTTTTCATAACCATAGAAGAAGTCATATATGATATTTTTCAGGATTTTCATCAGAATGCTTTTTACTCATGGTTGCTTGTTTTCCTGCTTGAAATATAAGCATCAAAAACATCTTTTCTAAGTATTCTAAGGCTTCTTCTGTTCCATATATGCTATCTGCTAAAATTTTAGTTCTTGTTAAATCAAATCCATTATTCTGTAGGTTTTCTATTTGTGGTATTAGTTGATGAATGGGCTGCTGGATCACTAACCACATCCACACCTAACACTGTCCCACTATCAGAATCAATAGTAATTTACTTATTAAGTCATTGTTCCTTAGTATGTTTCTTATTTTCCATCCACATTGCTTTGATCACATAAATTAACTTCCATATAAAAAAATTTTTATTATTATTTTTTTATTTAAATAGTTTATTATTCTTTAATTATTCTAAAATTTAATTTAAATACTCTATTCTTATTTTAAATATTTTTTAATTCTCTAAATAGAGAAATATAGATACAAATATGGGTAGAGAGAGAGAGAGAGAGAGAGAGAGAGAGCTAATGATTCATTTTTAATCCTTTGCAGTGTTTTTTATTTAGTCTAAGTGTCTTTGATTATTTTTTATTTAAATATAAATGATTTGATAAATTTCTAATTCATGAATCAAAAGCAA
>JAITOM010000238.1 GCA_031289975.1 Methanobrevibacter sp.
TGATTAAGCTTATAAAATTGAATTATTATCAAAATTAACAGGATTGATATTAATCATTTTTTAGTCAGGAGCCAAGATCTTTACACTCTCATCATGCCACTATCAAAAATTTAACATGACACTAACAAATTTCTAACATGACACTAACAAAAAAATATCATGTTATAACATTTAAAATATGAAACTAACATGTAATATCATGAAAAATTTAAAGGTTTAACATTCCTTTATTGGAGTTTTTTAAAAAAAATATAGTATTTCTCTTAACTTATATTTCCATTAATATATTATCATTAAATTTTTAAAAAAGTTTAATATCTCTTCAAATTAAAATTTAAATAATTTAAAGAATAATTTTTAATAAAAATTTTTAAATAAAATGTTACAAAAGTTTGGAGAAATACTATAGTCATTAAATATTAAATTATTTAAATATATTATTTATAATAACAATTAGTTTATAATAAAAATATTTAAATTAATTATATTTAACATAATATTATATTTTATGTATTATAAGAAGAATATCTATTATGGGAAAGGAAATTAAATTAAAATAAATAATTAAATTAAATTTTAGAATATAATAAATAATTAAATTAAATTTTACTAATTAATATAAATAATTATAAAAAATAATAAATAACAGATTATAAAAGAAAATTAATTAATAATAATATAGTGATTGTATGGTTTATAAAGGAAAAATAGCTAATTTTTTAAAAGATTTGGATGTTTCCATTGGGGATTTAATATCCATATCTAAAAAAAATATTTCGTATGAAGGAATACTGTTAGATCGTAGCGATGATAGTGACAGTGAATGTATAGTTTTAAAATTAGATAATGGTTACAATATTGGAGTTGAGATAGATAATTGTGAAATTGAATTAATTGAAAAAGGACATGCTCCTAAAATTGATTATAATAAAATAAATATAAAAAAAGACTTAGATAAAAATAATGTTCTAATTGCTTCAACTGGAGGAACCATTTCTTCAGTTATAGATTATAAAACAGGTGCTGTTCATCCAGCACTTTCAGCTGATGACCTTCTTAAAGTGTATCCTAAACTTTTAGATTTAGCAAACATTGATGTTAAAGAGATTTACAGCATTTTAAGTGAGAATATGAAAGTAGAATATTGGGTCAATATGGCTAAATCAATTGCATCAGAGATTGAATCTGGTGTTGACGGTGTTATTGTTGCTCATGGAACAGATACAATGCATTACAGTTCAGCTGCTTTAAGTTTCATCTTAAGAACTCCAGTCCCAATTGTTTTCACTGGTGCTCAAAGAAGTTCAGATAGACCTTCTTCAGATAGTTTCATGAACTTAATGAATTCTGTTGGAGCTGCTAATTCTGATATTGCTGAGGTTACAGTTTGTATGCATAGTAGTTTAGATGATAGCTATTGTTCTCTTCATAGAGGAAGTAGAGTTAGAAAAATGCATACAAGTAGAAGAGATACTTTTAGAAGTATTAATAGCGAGCCATTGGCAAGTTTAAAGGATGGCCATATCAGTTCTATTAATGTAAATAGCTATATTAAAAGGAATGATAGGAATTTAAATCTCATGGAGAATATGGAATCTAAAGTAGCTATTGTTAAAAGTTTTCCTGGTATTACTGATGATATTATAAACTTGTATATTGATAATGGTTATAAAGGACTTTTAATTGAAGGAACTGGTCTTGGTCATCTTCCAGATTATATTTTAAATAGTATTAAACGAGGAATTGAAGAGGGAATGATTGTTGCAATGAGCTCTCAATGTATATATGGAAGAGTAAATATGAATGTTTATAGTGTTGGTCGTGAATTATTAAATATAGGTGTAATATCCTGTGGAGATATGACTTCAGAGGTAGCTTATGTTAAACTTTCTTGGGCTTTAGGTCAAAGTGAAAATCCTGAAGAAGTAAAAAATATTATGAAAACGAATATTGTTGGAGAATTAAATGATAAAACTTCTCTAAAATACTTTCTAAATTAAAAATTATTATAAGGTATAATTCATGAATTTAGTACAAGATTTATTTAAAAACACGGGTTTATTAACCATCTCACAAATCATCACAGCTATAATGGGATTTTTCTGGACAACTTTGTATGGGAGGTATCTTGGGGTTGATGAGTTTGGTGTAATTAGTTATGCAGTTGCAGTTATGGGGATGGTATCTATTTTCATGGATATTGGAATGAGCATATATATTGTACGGGATATTTCAAAAGATAAACAGGGTACAGATAGATATTTAGGAAATATGATTCCTTTAAAAATTCTTCTTTCTTTAGCTACAATTTTAATTGTCATTACAATATTAAAATTAATGAATAAGCCTGATTTAACCATACTTATAATTTTAATCTTTGGTATTCAAACAGCAATTCTAAATATGAATATGTTATTAAATGGTGTATTCCAGGCATTTAATAAAATGAAATATCAGGCTATTGGAACAATTATAAATAGTACCTTATTGTTATCTTTCGTGATTATTGGAATTGAATTAGATCTTGGAATAGTCTCAATTGCTTTAGCATACCTTATATCAATAGCTATATCATCCATATATTTAATTAAAACCATTAAAAAATTAGTTAAAAATATAGAAATACAGTTTGATTTCAAATTTTGGATTGAGGTAATAAAAAAAGCATCTCCATTTGGTTTAACAGCTCTTTTTGCATCCATATTTTTCATGACAGATCAGGTAATGTTAGATATGATGTCAGGAGATTATGCTGTAGGAATATATAGTGCAGCCTATAGAATTTTATCAGCATTCATAATCCTATATAGTATGTATACATTTGCAGTTTTCCCACTTATGACTAATTTATATAAAAATTCAGATAATACCTTAAAAATCCTATATGAAAAATCAGTTAAATATCTTTTAGCACTTTCTTTACCAATATGTGTTGGAATAAGCTTTTATGCAAATGATATTGTTGTTTTACTATTCTATAAAGACTTCATTATAGCTGGTAGTGTTCTTCAGCTTTTAATATGGAATTTAGTCTTTACTTTTATAAATGGCATGTCTGATTACCTTTTAAATTCAACAAATCATGAAATAGCTGTTACAAAAAGAACTGCAATAGCTGGATTCATTAATTTTGTATTGAATTTAATACTTATAAGTAGATATTCATACTATGGTGCTGTTATCTCAACATTGATAAGTGGTTTAATTATATTAATACTAAACAACTATTTAATCTCAAGAGCCATTTTTAAAATAGATTTCTCCTTGATAATTGGTGTTATAAAGATTTCAATATCCACAATCATCTTAGCAGTTGTACTATATTGTATTCATGTTTCTATGTGGGTAGCTATACCAATTGGAATAATAACCTATACAATAGCCATTATTATTACAAGAACCTTAGATAATAATGATAAATACATTGTAAAAGAGCTTTTAGGAAAAAATAATTAATATTAGCTTTTATCTATTTCTTTAACACCTAAAACAACCATTTTACCTCTTTGATTGGCAAAATCAACCATGTTTTTAGGATAATTATGAAAAACATTTTCAATATCTTTTTCATTTAAACCAAGTGATTTGAAAACAGATATCATATCTCTTGGACTTCTAATATCAAATAAAGATTCTGCTCTTGAACTTACAATCAAAGAAAATTCATATTTTTTATATAGTTTAATGGTATCTCTAAAATTTGATAAAATTTTTGATCTATAAGATGAATATGACTTTAAAATATCATTAAAACAAAGTTCAATAGCTACATTATTTTTAATAGCTTCCTTAACTAAAATATGATTTAATCCAGAATCGTATCTTTTAAAGTAAGGTCTTGAGAGAATATCAACAAATCTATTTTCACAAGTTAATCTATTGATTTTAGTATCTCCACCCAAAACAGAGATAAGTTTAACTTTTTTTCTAAATTTAGTTAAATTCTTTCTAATTTCATTAGGATTTAATTCAAGAGTGAAATCTAAGGTTAAATTATTAGGGATATTTTCTATTAAATCATCCTTATAATTAAAATTTTTAAAACTATTTAAATCATAGACTAAGTTAAGATGATTCCAACCTAAACGACTTGCTTCATTTATAATCTGTGAATCGGATTGAAGACTTCTTCCTCTAAGATTAAAATCATGGAAAATCATGAATATCCTTAAATAATAATTTAAAAATTTTCAACTTTAACATCTCTTATAAAGTCTAATAAAAAGATTAGTATTATCATCCATCTTTTTATCTAAAAAATCATATAATATAGTGAACTAAAAAATGTTTTTAAGTAATGAGTTTTTTAAAAATATCTTTAAATTATCAATTTCATAAATAAAAATATAAAATTATTTATTTTTAAAAATAAAATTTTTAAATT
>JAITOM010000260.1 GCA_031289975.1 Methanobrevibacter sp.
GGATTAAGATTGAAAAGTATGTAAATAAGTTACAAAAGCGGATATAACATGCTAAAAGTGTGAATGAATCCCGTTAAAAAACGAAGATTCTCACATTAATAGATAAAGATATGCTTGAGCAGCTTGTCATGAAAGTGACACGAGCCGTTCTTAGGAGAGGTTAGGAGGGAAACCTCCTAATTTTATCCGACATATTATTTCCTTAAATTTTATATTGAGAATCATTGTTCTTTTAATCATTTAAAAACCATTTTATTAAGTATTGGTTAATATAACTACAAACAATATTAGTTTTATAATGGAATCTTAAGCAGTTATTAATTCTACATTAACAACAGGTATGACATAATCATTACTAATACTCAGAGTACTAACCTTAGATTCTTCCTTATTATGTAATGGAATCATGAAACTACTTTCAATTTTAATACATTCTTTAGTTATATTTATACTAATATCAATCTTTTTAATATTTCGTAGACCAAATTTCTTCGCTCTTAATACTTTAGATGCATCTAAAAATTCGATAGCTATAGGGAATCCTTTGCTATTGAAAGATAAGTAAGTTATGGGGTTTAGTTCAATCGCTTCTTCATAATAATTATTCTCTTTAATGTAAACAAATAATGCATCTGCTAAAGGATCATGAGTATAATTCACATTTAATTTAACTATAGTGGAATAAAAAAAGTTTGTAATTAATCATTTATTTTTATTTGCTTAATTTTTAATAATATTTTTTAATATTTTATTAAATTATTAATTAATAAATTTAATTATTTTATTTTTTAAAATAAATAATTTTATATTTTTATTTATGAAATTGATAATTTAGAGATATTTTTAAAAAACTCATTACTTAAAAACATTTTTTAGTTCACTATATTTAAAATTTAAAATTATAGATTTTGTAAAGTGATATTTAAAATAATAAATTTAATAAAAAAAATTACAAATTATCATTTAAAATTTAAGAACTTCTCCATTATATGGATATATTAAATAATATTAAAGTTATTTATAAATGAAATACTAAATTTTGAAAAACTCCACAAAAATTTACACTCTCAATTTATAGTAAAGTAATTTATAGTAAAGTATTTAAATAAAAAGATACAAAATATTAAGATGTTATAAAAGATTATATTTGCCTCGGTAGCTCAGTCTGGTGGAGCGCGAGACTTGTAATCCCGTGGTCGCGGGTTCAATTCCCGTCCGGGGCTTTATAAAATTTTTATTTTATAAAATTTTTAAAATCAAAATGTTTTTAAGTATTATATTTCAATAAAATATCTTTAATTTGTATTCTGTTATATTATAATAGTTTAATCCTTATTAATGCACAAAAAATTTGTTTATTAGTAGTACAATAGAAGTATGTAGGTAAGCTGTTTGATCCTTAAGTTGATAACCGTTGCAAAAGGAGTATATTATGTATGCCTCGGTAGCTCAGTCTGGTGGAGTGCAAGACTCGTAATCCTGTGGTCGCGGGTTCAATTCCCGCTCGAGGCTTTACACAATTTTGATATATTACATTTTTTAGCCAAAAAAAATAAAAAAATACAAATAATACATTATTTCATGGGAAGTAAGTAGTACTACATACACATGTAGCTATACAAATTTAGTAATTTTTTCTTATTAAAAATAATTGTTGTATACTCTATATATTTAATATGTAGTATTGAATTATTATTTATATTAAATATAAAAATTTAATTTATATATTAAATAGTAAAAAAAATTTTATATATTAGTAAAATGAAAAATATAATTATAGAATAAAATTTTATTTTATAAAAAGGTTTTATTTTATAAGTTTTATATAAAAAATGATGTTTGGGACCATAGGGTAGCTTGGTCGATCCTTTGGGCTTTGGGAGCCTGAGACTCCGGTTCAAATCCGGGTGGTCCCATTTCCCGCCTTAGCTCAATTTGGCAGAGCGTTGGACTGTAGATCCAAATGTTGCTGGTTCAAGTCCGGCAGGCGGGATTCCATATTTAATTAAATCCTTTGATAATTAATTAAAAGAAATATTAAGAATCAATTAGTATAGAAAATAAGAATTATGTGGATGTTATTCATGAATAAGTAATTAAAAATTAATTCTATATTCATATTGGTATAAAATTGTCTTTAATGACTTATTATATTAATATTTCCTTTATATTAAAATTTAATTAGTAGTTATTTTATATTTCTAATTATAATAAATTAAAAATATTTAAAATAGAAAAGCTTATAAATAAGTTTTAACAAAATAGGCTAAAAACCGAATTTATTTATTGGATGAATTCATTAAACTAATAATATGCCCTGGTGGTGTAGGGGCTATCATGCGGGCCTGTCGAGCCCGCGACTCGGGTTCAAATCCCGGCCAGGGCGCTTTCATATGATAATATTTCTTTCACAGGATAATACTTTCATAGCATAAAAATTTCTTTCATATATGATTTATTTTCATTAATTTGAATAGATCATGATGTTTTATTTTATTTAAATTCTTTTCATCAGATTTGAAACTTTCATGAAAGTAAGTATCATATAAAAATTTTCTTAAACAGTTAAGTATAAATACTATGACAACCAAAAATTAATTACCATAACTATTTCTACATATAATATTCTTGTTATAGAAAATGGTTGTATTGTGTTTATTGATGATTAAATACAATTGTAATGATTATAATATTATATGATAGTTACAATAAATAGTAATGTTTGCTTAGGGCCCGTAGCTCAGTCTGGCAGAGCGCTTGGCTTTTAACCAAGTGGCCGCGGGTTCAATTCCCGTCGGGCCCGTTCTAATTTTTGAATTTAGATTTCTTGGTGGAGGAATAATTTTGAAAAAAGATATCTTAAAGCATGAGCTTGTTCCAGAGCATAAAATATTATCTGAATCTGATAAAAAAAAGGTTCTAATTGGTTTAGGTTGCAATCAAAATCAATTGCCTAAGATTAAAATAACTGATCCTGTTGTCGATGTTATTGATGCTAAAGAAGGTGATGTACTGCAAATCTTAAGAAAAAGTGCTACTGCAGGTACATTTATTACTTATAGGCTTGTTGAACCATAACTTATTTTTATACTACATTCAGTTATTAATCAATGTTATTTTAATTATTCAATAAAAAAATTTTTAATAAATAACTAATTTTACTTTAAATGATGAATAATTAAAACTTAAATGGTGAATAATTAAAAAATATAATATTATAGTTTGTTTTTTAATATGTAATTATTGTTATGATAACTATTACTTTAGTTTTACTAAGACTATTAATTTACAATTATTTATTTTTATTAATAATATGACTTTAATTAATTAAACTATACTTATTTAATTATATAAACTATGCTTATTTAACATTATTTGGAGGATCCCCATGAAAAATACATGGAGCTTAGTAGATACATTTTTTGATAAATACAACTTAGTAGATCATCATATAAAATCCTACAATGATTTTATAAATAACAAAATACAAAGTATTATAGATATTACAGAACCTATTACTTTAGAGCAGGGAGGTTACACTGTCCGAACTGGAAAAATTAAGGTTGAAAAGCCTTATGCTAAAGAAGCTGATGGTTCAAAAAGTTCAATCTGTCCTAAAGAAGCGAGGTTAAGAAATTTAACTTATTCTACTCATTTATATTTAGAGATGGCTTTAGACAATAAAGAAGAAGAAAAAGAGTTTGAAATGGTTCCTATTGGTGAATTACCATTAATGTTGAAATCTGATTATTGTCATTTAAAAGGATTAAACGAAGAACAATTAATAAGAGCGGGAGAAGACCCATTAGATCCAGGAGGTTACTTCATAGTCAATGGATCAGAACGTGCAGTTGTAACTATGGAAGAAATTGCACCTAATAAATTTATTTTAGAAAGAATTGGGGATGTCAATGAAAGAAGAGCTAAAGCAGCAATAACTTCTATTAAAAGTGGTTTTAGAGCAAAAATAGCTTTAGAATATAAAAAACCTCGTAAAAGTGGTGTTTTCTTAAGAATTTCTTTTCCTTATGTTCCAGGTGAAATTCCGTTAGTAACTTTACTTAGAGCTTTGGGACTTTCTACTGATCAACAAATTATAACAGCAATTTCTGATGAATTTGATTATCAAATGGTAATTGCCGATGATATTCAAGTTTCTGATAGTGGGTTAAAATTAAGCTCTAAGGCTATGGAAAATTTGACTGAAGAAGAAAGAGAAGAGTATCTTCAAAAATCAGCCATTAAATTCATTGGAAATCGTGTTGCTAAAGGTATGGCTGAAGAATATCGTATTAAACGTGCTGAAGATATTATTGATAGATACTTACTTCCACATATTGGTATTGAAAATGATAAAAGAGAGAAAAAAGCTATTTATTTAGCTGAAATGACTGAAATGCTTCTACAAGTTATATTTGAAGAAAGAGAACCTCATGATAAGGATCATTATACTAACAAAAGACTTCGTGTTTCTGGTGACTTGATGGAAGACCTTTTTAGAGTTGCATTTACTAACTTAACAAGAGATATATCTTACCAACTTGATAGAACTGTTTATCGTGGGAAAGAACTTTCTATAAAACAAGCTACAAGAGCTGATGTTTTAACTGATACTATTAAACATGCAATAGCGACAGGTAATTGGGTAGGTGGACGAGCAGGTGTAAGTCAGCTTCTTGATAGAACAAGTTATATGGGTACATTATCGCACCTCAGAAGGGTTGTTTCACCTTTAAGTAGAACCCAACCTCATTTTGAAGCAAGAGATTTGCATCCAACTCAATTCGGTAAAGTTTGTCCAAATGAAACTCCTGAAGGGCCTAATTGTGGATTAGTAAAAAATTTAGCACTCATGTGCAAAATATCTGAAGGTTCAGATGCTAATGAAATAGTAAATATTATTAAAGAGATGAATATTGTTGAACAAGTTATTAAATAAATTTCGTTTAAGAAACCAAAAATGGTCTTAATGATAGTGTTTTCTTATTTTTTTTAAAGTTTGATTTCAATGATTTTATTATTAAAAATTTTTATATAAAACAAATTAAATTAATACTCTAATTGGAGGAAAATTTGTGAATAATACTAAAATTTACATGAATGGAGAACTCATAGGTACATGTGAAAATCCAGAACAATTTGTTACAGAAATGAGAGAAAAACGACGTTCAGGTGAAATTTCTGAAGAAATGAACATTACCTACTATGATAAAACATCAGAAATATATATTTTCAACGATCCTGGAAGAGCAAGAAGACCTTTAATAATTGTTAGAAATGGTCTTCCTTCATTAGAAGATACTCATATTCAGAAAATAACGGATGGAAAACTTAAATGGGATGATTTAATAGTAAAAGGTATTGTTGAATATCTGGATGCTGAAGAAGAAGAAAATTCTTATATAGCAATGGGAATTCATGACCTTAATGAAGATCACACTCATTTAGAAATTGATCCTTCAACAATGTTAGGAATTTGTGCTGGTATTATCCCATTTTCCAATCATAATTCTTCACCAAGAAATACAATGGAAGCAGGAATGACAAAACAAGCATTAGGTTTATATGTTTCTAATTACATGCATCGTACTGATACAAGAGCTCATTTACTACATCAACCACAAACTCCTATGGTTAAAACAAGAATCATTGATGCTACTGATTATGATAAACGTCCATCTGGTCAGAATTTTGTAGTAGCTGTTATGTCTTTTGAGGGTTACAATATGGAGGATGCTTTAATCCTGAATAAATCATCTTTAGAAAGAGGTCTTGCAAGATCTTCATTTTTCAGATCTTATGAAACATTTGAAAGAAAATATCCTGGAGGTCAAGAAGATAAGTTTGAAGTACCTGGAAAAGGTGTGAGAGGATATAGGTCTGAAAAAGCATACAGGCACTTAGATGAAGATGGTATAATTAATCCTGAATCTTATGTTGAAGCTGGGGATGTTTTAATAGGAAAGACTTCTCCACCTCGTTTTTTAGAAGAAATTGATGAATTCGGATCGGCTAATGAAAAAAGAAGAGAAACATCTGTTACAGTTAGAAATGGAGAAAAAGGGGTTGTGGATGCTGTACTTCTAACAGAAACAGTTGAAGGAAGCAAATTAACTAAAATAAGAGTTAGAGACACACGTCAACCAGAATTTGGTGATAAATTTGCATCAAGGCATGGACAAAAAGGTGTTGTTGGCAGCATATTATCTCAAGAAGATGTTCCATTTACAGAAAATGGAGTAGTCCCAGATTTAATTGTTAATCCTCATGCTATCCCTTCAAGAATGTCTGTTGGTCAGGTGTTGGAAATGGTGGCTGGTAAAGCAGGATGTATAAAAGGAGAAAGGGTTGATGGTACTCCATTTAATACAGTTATAGAAACAGAAATTAAAAAATCCCTTACAGATAATGGATTTGAACCTACTGGATGCGAATCACTTTACAATGGAATGACTGGAGAGAGAATAGAAGCAGAAATATTTGTAGGTGTAGCATACTATCAAAAATTGCATCATATGACAACTGATAAAATGTATGCTCGTTCACGTGGACCTGTTCAAGTTCTTACAAAGCAACCGACTGAAGGAAGAGCACGTGAAGGCGGTTTAAGATTTGGTGAAATGGAAAGAGATTGTTTAATTGCTCATGGTGCAGCTTTAGCCTTAAAAGAAAGACTTTTAGATGAATCAGATAAGTATGAAGCTATTGTATGTAGTGAATGTGGTATGCTTTCAGTACATGACAAAATCAGAAATAAAATTTATTGTCCAATATGTGGTGAAGTAGATTCATTCCCAGTTGAAATTTCTTATGCTTTTAAATTATTATTAGATGAATTAAAAAGTTTGTGTATATTCCCTAAACTCATGCTTGAAGACAAAGCTTAAATAAATATAAAATATAAGCAAAAACTTTAAATTAATAATAGTGAATTTGATAAAGTTTTTAATTTTTAAATAACTTTTTTAAAAATAAATAGTATTAAAAAATATTAATTTAAAATTATTTATATTAATTAAAATATATTTATCTCATTTAAAATTTAAAATTATAGATTTTTATAATGTAATATTTAAAATTGAATAACTTAATACAAAAATCATCATTTGAAATTTAAGAACTTTTCCATATATGATCATAACATAATAAAACATTATAATAAGAAAAAAGGATTAAAAATATTAATTAAGGAGAGAATAAATTGAAACCAGTATTAAAACAAATTTCTCAAATAGTCTTTGGTCTAATGTCTCCAGAGGATATAAGAGAGATGTCTGTAAGAAAAATTGAAACTCCAGATACATACGATGAAGATGGTTATCCTATAGAAAGAGGGTTAATGGATCCACATTTAGGTGTAATTGATCCAAGTTTGAAATGTAAAACTTGTGGTTCTAAGGGAGGAGATTGTCAAGGACATTTTGGGAGTATAGAATTATCGAGACCTGTTGTCCATGTAGGTTTTGGTGATACAGTATATAAAATCTTACAATCTACATGTAACAAATGCAGTCGTATTCTTTTCAATGAAAATGAAATAGAAACTTACACCTCAAAAATTAATGAAATCATGAAAAATGGTGAAAGCTTAACTAAAACTATAAAAGAAATATATAAGGAAGCAAAAACCAGAGATAAATGTCCGCATTGTGGTGAGGAACAAGAAGAGATTAAAATAGATAAGCCTGTTTCTATCATGGAAGGAGGTTACAAATTAACTCCAAGTGAAATAAGAGAAAAACTTGAAAAAATTACTAATGAGGATTCTTTACTTTTAGGAGTTAATCATGAAGTTGCACGTCCTGAATGGATGATTTTAACCGTTCTTCCAGTCCCTCCTGTCACTGTAAGACCTTCAATTACTTTAGAAACTGGAGAAAGATCAGAAGATGATTTAACACATAAACTTGTAGATATTTTAAGAATTAATCAACGATTAATTGAAAATATGGAAGCTGGTGCTCCACAACTTATTGTAGAAGATCTTTGGGAACTTTTACAGTACCATGTAATAACATACTTTGATAATGAAGCATCGGGTATTCCACCTGCAAGACATAGATCTAAAAGACCTTTAAAAACATTAACACAAAGACTTAAAGGTAAAGAAGGACGTTTTAGGAGTAATCTATCTGGTAAAAGAGTCAACTTCTCAGCACGTACAGTAATATCTCCTGACCCTAATATTAGTATAAATGAAGTTGGAGTTCCTGAAACAATAGCTAAAGAAGTTACAGTGCCAGTCCATGTAAATGATTGGAACCTTGATGAGGTGAAAGAATATATTAAAAATGGACCTGATGTTCATCCAGGAGCTAACTATGTTATACGACTTGATGAGAGAAAAATAAGAATTTATGATGAAACAAAAGAAGCAATCTTAGAAAAATTAGAACCAGGATATGTTGTGGAAAGACATCTTAAAGATGGTGATATTGTATTGTTCAATCGTCAGCCTTCACTTCATAGGATGTCAATGATGGCACATGAAGTTAAGATTTTACCATATAAAACTTTCAGATTGAATTTATGCGTTTGTCCTCCATACAATGCAGATTTCGATGGAGATGAAATGAACATGCATGTTTTTCAGACTGATGAATCTCGTGCTGAAGCAAAATCATTGATGAGAGTTCAAGAACATATTCTTTCGCCTCGTTTTGGTGGACCAATTATTGGTGCTATTCACGATCATATCTCAGGAGCATATCTTTTAACAAGAGAAGGTTCAACATTTACAGAAGAACAAGCATTTCAAATCATAAGAAAAGCTAAAATGATAATACCAAAAAGGAAAAATGGAGATTGGACTGGAAAAGAGTTATTTAGTTTACTTTTACCTGATAAAATTAATATGCAATATAAAGCTGAAATCTGTAAAAAATGTGATACTTGTTTAGGTAAAGAATGTCATTATGATGCATATGTTGTTATTGATGATGGAGAATTAATCACTGGTGCAATAGATGAGAAAGCATATGGCTCATTTTCAGGAAAAATATTGGACAAAATCATGAAAGAATACGGTTCTGATAGAGCCAGGCAATTTCTTGATGAATCAACCAGTTTAGCTATTTCAGGTATTATGAAAGTAGGGATAACTACAAGTACTCATGATGAAGATATTCCAGAAGAAGCAAGAGAAAGAATTCAAGATCACTTAAATAATGCTGAGAAAAAGGTAGATCAACTTGTGGAAGCTTATGAAAATGATGAATTAGAAGCATTGCCAGGTAGAAGTTTAGAAGAAACTTTAGAAATGAAAATTATGCAGGTTCTTGGTGAAGCAAGGGATAAATCTGGTGAAATAGCAGAAAGTTACTTTGGAATGGATAACCACTCTGTAATAATGGCAACCACTGGTGCAAGAGCATCTATGCTTAACCTTACTCAGATTAGTGCTTGTGTAGGACAACAATCTGTTCGTGGTGGTAGAATTGATAGAGGATATATTGAAAGAACATTACCTCACTTTAAAAAAAATGAATTAGGTGCTAAAGCACGTGGATTTGTACATTCAAGCTATAAAGAAGGTTTAAATCCAATTGAATTCTACTTCCATGCAATGGGTGGTCGGGAAGGATTAGTTGATACAGCTATTCGTACAGCTCAAAGTGGTTATATGCAAAGACGTCTTGTCAATGCTCTTCAAGATGTTAGTGTAAAAGATAATGGTATGGTTACAGATAACAGAGGATTGATAATCCAAACGATGTTTGGCGAAGATGGTGTTGATCCGGCTAAAAGTGATTATGGTAAAGCAGCTGACTTAGATAAAATAATAGATGAGATGAGACTTAAATAATAGCTATTAAACGGGTGATATTGTGGGAAATATTGATCAAGAAATAATGGATAAAGTTATTAAAATAGCTAAAAAAAAGAAAGTAAATTTTCCAGAAAGTTATGTTCATGATATTGTAGAAGCATATATTAGAAGAGAACTAACAGATAAAGAGTTAGAAACTTTAATTGTTAGAGTTAAAAAAGCATATGAACGCTCAAAAGTTGAATCTGGAGAAGCAATAGGAACAGTCGCTGCTCAATCTGTAGGAGAACCAGGAACTCAAATGACAATGAACACTTTTCATTATGCTGGGGTAGTAGAACTTAATGTTACATTAGGTTTGCCACGATTAATCGAAATAGTAGATGCAAGAAAAACCATATCAACACCAACCATGACAATATACTTCGATGAAGATCATAGATTCGATGAAGAATTTGTTAAAAAAACAGCAAGTGAAATTGCTAAAATTACAATAAATGATATTTTAGATGATTTTCATGTTGATTATGGACAAATGAATGTTGAAATGGTTATTAATCAAGAAAAAGTTAAAGAAAAGCATCTTGAATTTGATGATATCCTACTAAAAATAGAAAAGACATTTAAAAAACATATAATTGATATTGATAATAATAAAATAACCATTGCACCAAAATTAGATAAAAGAACTAAAGGTATACAAATTAGAGACATTCGTCTATTAACTGATAAAATTAGAGATTTGCAAATTAGTGGTGTTAAAGATGTTAATAGAGTTATAATAAGAAAAGATGACCAATGGGTTCTTCATACTGAAGGTTCAAACCTTAGTGCTGTTCTTAAAAAGGATGGTATAGATAAGGAGAGAACCACTACAAATCACATTCATGAAATTTATACTGTTTTAGGTATTGAAGCAGCTCGTAATGCAATAATAAAAGAAGCTCTTCATACACTTGATGAACAAGGTCTTAGTGTTGATATTAGACATATAATGTTAGTAGCTGATATGATGACTGCTGATGGAACAGCAAAATCTATTGGTAGGCATGGTATTAGTGGTACTAA
Source organism: Methanobrevibacter sp. (assembly GCA_031289975.1). Lineage (GTDB taxonomy): Archaea > Methanobacteriota > Methanobacteria > Methanobacteriales > Methanobacteriaceae > Methanovirga. The sequence goes on from JAITOM010000260.1 coordinate 10,838, forward strand.
ATCCAGTGTTTTAGCTCGTGCAGCTTTTGAAGAAACTGGAAAACATCTTCTTCATGCAAGTATAAGAGGAGAAGTTGATGAACTAACAGGTATTATTGAAAATATTATCATAGGACAACCAATACCAGTTGGTACAGGTTCAGTAGGTATAATGATGAAAAATAAATAATAAATAACTATAGGAGAGAGATGATGGATATAGATAGAGGAATTAGGGTAGCAGTTGATACAGGTGATGTTATATTGGGTTCTGAGAAATCAATTCAATCTTTGAAGTTAGGAAATGGTAAACTTGTTGTTGTAGCAAAAAATTCTCCTAAAGAAATTATTGAAGATGTAGAATACTATTCTAAACTTTCAGAAATTCCTATGCATGTCTATGAAGGAACAAGTGTAGATTTAGGGTCTGTATGTGGAAAACCTTTTACTGTTGCTACTTTAATTGTTAATCATCCAGGAGATTCTACCATTTTAGATCTTATGGAGTAGATTATTGTGTCGATTAAATTCAGTGGAAATGAAATAAAATATATAGCATTATTTGAAAATATGACTGGTGCTATGGTTAAAGATTGTATAATCGATGAAGAAAATGGTAAAGTTACTTTTGTTGTAAAAAATGGAGATATGGGATTAGCTATTGGTAAAAAAGGATCCACAGTTACAAAAGTTCAAAAAACCGTTGATAAAGGTGTTGAAATCGTTGAACACTCTGAAGATCCAATAGAGTTTTTAAAAAATTCATTGGCTCCAGCTCACCTCAAAACCATTAAAATAATTCAAAAGGAAGATAAAGGAAAAATTGCTAATATTGTTGTGGAAGGTCAAAATAAAGGTTTAGCTATTGGTAAAAATGGTCAAACTATTGAGAGAGCAAAATTATTGGTCAAAAGACAGCATAACATTAGTGATGTTATAATAAAGTAGTTATAACATAGTAAGTAAATTAAGATTAAATAAATAACCATATGCTAAGTAGAGCATAGTTTATACTTTTTATTATTTATTACTTTCATATTATACTTATTTAATTCATATTATAATTATTTAATTCATATTATAATTATTTAATTCATATTATAATTATTTATTAATAAATATAAAATTTAAATCAAATAAAATTATTAAATTTATAAAAAATAATTATAATACTTTACTTAAATTATATTATAATAACTTAAATATAATAATAACTTAAATATAAAAAAATAATTTAAATATAAAAAATAAAATTATAAGTAATATTTATTAAAAAATAAGAAATATTTATTAAAAAATAAGATAATATTTATAAATAATAAAATTTTAAATATAAATAGAAATTTTAAAGGTATTGAATGTTTATTAGTATGAATATTTATTAGTATAAACTTTTAATAAATGAGATAGTGTAAACTTTTTGTGGAGTTTTTAAAATTTTCATAATTTTTTTGTGGATAATAATATTCAAAAACTCCAAATGTTTGAGACTATCATAAGTTAAATAAAAATTTTTAAAGTAAAATAAAATAAAAATTTTTACTTTTATAATTATCTATAAGGAGATAATATTTATGCCAGGACTTTTTGCTGCAAAAAAACTTAAAAAAAATAGACAGAATTTCAAATGGAAAGATGTTGAATATAAAAGAAAAGCTTTAAGATTAGATGTTAAAGCTGATCCTCTTGAAGGGGCACCTCAAGCAAGAGGGATTGTAATTGAAAAAGTAGGAATTGAAGCTAAACAGCCTAACTCTGCTATAAGAAAATGTGTCCGTGTACAATTAATTAAAAATGGAAAACAGTTAACTGCATTTGCTCCAGGGGATAAAGCTATAGGGTTTATTGACGAACATGATGAAGTTATGATTGAAGGTATTGGTGGACCTTCAGGAAGATCTATGGGTGATATTCCTGGTGTTAGGTGGAAAGTCAGTAAAGTAAATAATGTTGCTTTATCTGAAATGGTTAGTGGTAGAATAGAAAAACCTGTGAGGTAATTTAATGAGTCAAATTTTTGATAAATGGGATTTAAAAGATATTAAAGTCGAAGATTTAGGATTAATTAAATATATTTGTTTAGATGAAGTTTTAGTTCCTCATACACTAGGTAGGCATGTTAAAAGACAATTTGCCAAATCAAAAGTTTTTATTATAGAAAGATTAATCAATAAAATAATGAGAACTGCAAGAAATTCTGGTAAAAAAAATAAAGCTTACAATATTGTTAAAGGATCATTAGAGATTATTAACAAAAAAACTAAACAAAATCCTATTCAAGTTTTAGTAAAAGCAATTGAAAACACTTCTCCTCGAGAGGAGACTACAAGAATTAGATACGGTGGTATTGGTTATCAAGTAGCTGTTGATATTTCCCCTCAAAGAAGAGTAGATTTATCTTTAGGATTTTTAACAAAAGGAGCATTACAATCTTCTTTTAAAAATAAAAAATCGGCTGTCGCATGTTTAGCAGATGAAATAATTCTTGCTTCCGAACACGATACTCGAAGTTTTGCAATTCAGAAAAAAGAAGAGAAAGAAAGAGTTGCAAGAGCAGCACATTAATTTATTCTTTTTTTTATTCTTATTTGTAATCGTATTATTATTTTGCTTATTTTTATAATTCTTATTAATATTAAGAAGTAAATTTTTATTAGTTATTAAATATTTTAAGAAAAAATAATATTGATTATATTAAGCTATTAAGAACTAAAATTTAAGTTAAAGTTTTTTTATATAATAAGATTTTTTATAATTTTATTTATAAATTCTTTATTCAATTAAGGTGATATTTTGAGTAGACGAGACAAAATGATTGAAGAAATAAAGGAGTTAATGTATGAACCAGATTTCATAAGAAACATAGGTATTGTTGCACATATTGATCATGGGAAAACTACATTATCTGACAACCTTTTAGCTGGAGCTGGTATGATTTCCGAGGATTTAGCTGGAGATGCCAGAAGTCTTGATTTTGATGAGCAAGAATCAGCAAGGGGAATTACCATTGATGCTGCAAGTGTTTCAATGGTTCACGAATATGATGGTAATGATTATTTAATTAATTTAATTGATACTCCAGGGCATGTTGATTTTGGTGGAGATGTAACTCGTGCAATGAGAGCTGTGGATGGAGCTGTTGTTGTTGTATGTGCTGTTGAAGGAATCATGCCTCAAACGGAAACTGTGTTTAGACAAGCATTAAAAGAGAATGTTAGACCAGTATTATTTATTAACAAAGTTGATAGATTAATTAATGAATTAAAATTACAACCACAAGAACTTCAAAATAGATTTATTAAAATAATTGCTGAAGCTAACAAACTTATTAAAGGAATGGCTCCTAAAACTAAGAAAAAGGAATGGAAAGTGGATGTTAATGATGGTAGTGTTGCATTCGGTTCAGCATATCATAATTGGGCAATTAATATTCCAATCATGGGAAAATCTGGAATTAACTTTAAAGATATTATAGATTTTTGTAATGAGGACAAACAAAAAGAATTAGCTAAAAAAGTTCCAATAACTGATGTATTATTGGGTATGGTTGTTGAACACTTACCAAGTCCTTCGCAGTCACAAAGATATAGGGTTCCAACGATATGGGAAGGAGATATTGAAAGTGAAGAAGGACAAGGAATGATAAATACGGACTCAAAAGGTCCATTAGCTGTTATGGTAACGAATGTTAGCATTGATAAACATGCTGGTGAAATTGCAACTGGAAGAGTTTATGGTGGTACAATTGAAAAGGGTATGGATGTTTATCTTGTAGGTTCTCATGCAAAATCAAGAACCCAACAAGTTGGTGTATTTTTTGGTGCTGAAAGAGTTAATACAGATAAAGTTCCTGCAGGAAATATTGTAGCTATAACTGGTGCTAAAGGTGCAGTCGCTGGAGAAACCATTTGTGCGGATGGAAAAAGAATTAAGGAATTTGAAGGTATTGAGCATATATCTGAACCAGTAGTTACAGTAGCTGTTGAAGCAAAAAGTACAAAAGATCTCCCTAAATTAATAGAAGTTTTAAGACAAGTTTCTAAAGAAGATCCTACTGTTAGAGTAGATATTAATGAGGAAACTGGTCAACATTTAATTTCAGGTATGGGGGAACTTCATTTAGAGATTATCACATATAGAATAAATGAAAAAGGTGTTGCAATTGAAACTTCTGAACCTATTGTTGTTTACAGAGAAACTGTTGCAGGAAAAGCAGGACCAGTTGAAGGAAAATCTCCAAATAAACATAATAGATTCTATATTGAAGTTGAACCATTAGAGCCGTCTATATTTGATGCTATTACTGAGGGTAAAATTAAAGAAGGTAAAGTCAAAGGTAAGGAGGCTGCTCCAATATTCATTGAAAATGGTTTAGATAAAGAAGAAGCGAGAAGAGTTTGGGATGTACATAATAAAAGTATATTTCTTAATATGACTCGTGGTATTCAATATTTAGATGAAGTTAGAGAGCTTTTAGTTGAAGGTTTTGAATCAGCTTTAGATGCTGGTCCAATAGCTAATGAAATAACTGTGGGATTAAAATTCAAACTCGTAGATGCAAAACTTCACGAAGATGCAATTCACAGAGGACCTGCTCAGGTTTTACCATCTATAAGAAAAGCTATATTTGGTTCAATAATGTTAGCACAACCTGGTTTACTTGAACCAATTCAAAATGTATTTATTACTACTCCTCAGGATTATATGGGTAATGCTACACGAGAAATTCAAAATAGAAGGGGTCAAATTGTTGATATGGATCAAGAAGGGGATATGGCAAATATTGAATCTAAAGTTCCTGTTGCTGAAATGTTTGGGTTTGCAGGAGATATTAGGTCTGCTACAGAAGGTAGATGTTTATGGTCTACTGAAAATTCAGGATTTGAAAGATTACCAAATGAACTACAAAAGCAAATTATTAAAGAAATTAGACAAAGAAAAGGTCTAACTCCAGAACCTTATGGAGCAGATCATTACATTGGACAATAAATCAAGCTTTTAAAACGAAAAATAGGATTTTAACATTTCTTTATAGTTTGGGAACTAACCTAATGTTTTTAAGTAATTAATTTTTCAATAGATGTAGTACTATTTATTTTTAATTTTCACTAATTAATTATTAAATTTAAATTATTTATTATAATAACTCATATTTAAATAATATTTTTAAAAATAAATAATTCATGTAATTATTATTAATATCTTAGATTATATATTATATAAAAATAGATTTTTATTTATCATACTATTTTTTAAAATATAATAAAAATTTTAGATTGAATTAATAGATAAATACTTATATAAAAAAAAATATATTATAATCAAGTTAAATACTCAATTTAAAAATTCAATAAATTTTAACTTAAAATGTTTAACTTTATAAAAATAAGATTTAAAATTAATAAATAAATCTTTAAACCATTTTAATTTTATATTAATTAAATGATTTTAAGATTCAAATTTTTATTTAACTTAAATAATCAATATTATTATAAGTATAATCTAAATATAAGTATTATTAACTTTTATTTAAATTTATTAAGCATGAATAAAATTTGAATATTTCTCTAATAATTGGAGGTTTTATTAATGGCAAAAGACAAAGAACATATCAACTTAGCATTCATCGGACATGTTGACCATGGGAAATCTACACTTGTAGGACATTTATTATTACAATCTGGAGCAATTGCAGAACAGCAATTAGATGAAGGAGAAAACAAATTTAGATTTGTTATGGACAAACTTACTGAAGAAAGAGAAAGAGGAGTTACAATTGACTTAGCACATGCAAAATTCGAAACTCCAACATACGAATTTACAATTGTGGACTGTCCAGGACACAGAGATTTTGTTAAAAACATGATTACTGGAGCATCCCAAGCAGATGCGGCTGTTCTTGTAGTAGCTGCAGATGATGGGGTGATGCCTCAAACTAAAGAGCATGTTTTCTTATCCAGAACCTTAGGTATTAATCAGCTTATTATAGCTATTAACAAGATGGATCTTATTAAGTACGATGAAAAAAAATTCAATGATTTGAAAGATGAAGTCACAGCTTTAATTGCAACTGTTGGTTACAAAGACATTACTTTCATACCACTTTCTGCATTTGAAGGAGACAATATTTCAGAAAGTAGTGCTAACACACCATGGTACAAAGGACCAAGTTTAATTGATGCTTTAAATGAATTAAAAGCCCCTGAAAAACCAACTTCCTTACCATTAAGAGTACCTATTCAAGATGTTTACTCAATTACTGGTGTAGGAACCGTACCTGTTGGAAGAGTTGAAACTGGTGTAATGAAAAAAGGAGAAACAGTTATATTCGAACCTGCAGGAGCATCTGGTGAAGTAAAAACTATTGAAATGCATCATGAAACCTTTGATCAAGCTGAACCTGGAGATAACATTGGATTTAATGTTAGAGGTGTAGGTAAAAACGATATTAGAAGAGGAGATGTTGCCGGAGATATAAACAAAACACCAACAGTAGCTAAAGAATTCGATGCACAAATTCAAGTATTAAACCATCCTGGTGTTATAACCATAGGATATACGCCTGTCTTCCATTGTCACACAGCTCAGGTTGCATGCACATTTTTAGAATTATCTAAAAAATTAGATCCGAGAACTGGTGATGTTGCAGAAGAAAATCCTGATTTATTAAAAACAGGAGATGCAGCTATTGTAAAAGTCAGCCCAACTAAACCTATGGTAATTGAAAAATACAGTGAAATTCCTCAAATGGGTAGATTTGCTATAAGAGATAGTGGTCAAACCATAGCTGCAGGTATGTGTATGAACATTATTCCAGTTAAATAGGGATAGATGTATATTATTTATAATTTTCAATGATTTGGTTTTGCTGAATTATTGTATGATGATTAAAATTATCACTAATTGATTTTAATAATTAATTCAATTTAACCTAATTAGTTCAATTTAACCAAAAATCATTTTTAATTATAGTTTTTTTATTATTTTTGAGAGGATAAAGTATGCATCAAGCAAGAATTAAACTTACAGGAACAGACCCAGATAAATTAGCTTATATTTGTGACCAACTTAAAAAAATAGCTGAAAGAACTGGAGTGGATTTATCAGGTCCAATTCCACTTCCAACTAAAAAATTAGTTGTTCCAACGAGAAAATCACCAGATGGTGAAGGAAAAGCTACTTGGGAAAAATGGGAACTTAGAGTTCATAAAAGACTTGTTGGAATTGGAGCAGATGAACGTGCTATGAGACAAGTTATGAAAGTCAATGTCCCTGATAATGTAAGTATTGAAATAGAACTTAAAAGTTAATTTTTTTTAAATAGAATTTGATTAAACAATAATTAATTAACTTTTCTTAATTTAATTATTTATATTTAATTTCATAATTATTCCCAATTTTGCCAGGATAGCCTAGTCAGGTAAGGCGCAGGACTTGAGATCCTGTGAAGATTCTCTTCGCCGGGGTTCAAATCCCTGTCCTGGCGTTTTCATAAATAATAAAGTTTATTTGAAAAAGTTCTTAAATTTTCGCGCTTTTGAGACGATAGGGCAAAAATCGCTACTTTTTTACCTACATATAGTCGCTAATCAAATATACCATCTATTACAGCTATTCCTATGACTAATATTAATCCAAACATTCTTTTACCTCCTATTTAAGTTTGATGATATAGTTTCTTTATTTCATTATTTTCTTCAATTCTTTACATTTTAAGTGCATTTTTGTTGTTATTATATTAATTGTGCATGATTATTCACAGGGTTGATTTCAGTTTACATACTATAAAGTCTATTTTAAACTTGGAATTTATACTCCAAACCACACCTATTGCAATATTGTTTACATACTATAAAGTCTATTTTAAACAACTAAGTAATGGAACAGCTACTCTCAAATTACCTTGTTTACATACTATAAAGTCTATTTTAAACTTATTAAATGAATCAGAGATTAGTTTTGATTCATATCGGTTTACATACTATAAAGTCTATTTTAAACTTCCAATTATCCATACAGATTATATAAAACTATTTGGGAGTTTACATACTATAAAGTCTATTTTAAACAATGAAAAATGGGGTTTCTTTTTTTTTATGCGGTTAAAGTTTACATACTATAAAGTCTATTTTAAACATTTAATTAAGCTTTTAATGTTGCTTATTTCATTGTTAGTTTACATACTATAAAGTCTATTTTAAACTCTTAGATTCAAGCAAGTTAGAAATATTTCCTTATATGTTTACATACTATAAAGTCTATTTTAAACTTGATTTACCTTGTTTAATTTGTTTTCAAGGTTTTACAGTTTACATACTATAAAGTCTATTTTAAACCAGATAGAGATTTTTGGAAGCCATCAAAATCAGAATGGGCGTTTACATACTATAAAGTCTATTTTAAACTTCATTCTTCATCAATTATTATTTTTCCTTGTTTAGCGTTTACATACTATAGTGGTTTTAATAAAGTTATTAAATAATGAATTCCTGTATGAATTCTCTTGCTAAACTTTCAGTTTGAGTGTATTCATAGAAATAAAGTTCAAAATTTTCTTTTAAAAAATTTAT
>JAITOM010000412.1 GCA_031289975.1 Methanobrevibacter sp.
AAGTAAAGAAAATCAAAGATTTTCTAATTGAACAAGTTCAATAATGAAATTTTTTAAATTACATCATAACTGTCAAATTTTTAATTAAAAAAATTATAATTATTATTTTTAAAAATAAATAAATAAAAATTATTATTTAAAAATTAATTTAATATTAATTTAAAATTTATAAAAATAAGATATTTAAAAATAATGATTACTTACAAACATTTTTTACATCACTATATTCAACGAAAAATGTATCTACTTTTTGTTGTATTCAACGAAGACTTATGGACATTAGTAAATTTGAAGATGCTTATGAAGTAGGGAATAAAGGATTGAAAATCGATCCAAATCATGAGTCCTTATTAATGAATAAATTGTTGAATTTAATTAATTTAGGAAAACTTGAAGAGGGTTTTAATTATCTGGATGAAGCTTCAAAAACAAGTCCTCATTGGAAAACTTTATTGCAAGCTAAAGCAGAACTTAAAATTGATTATAAAGAATATGAAGAGGCATTTGAAATATATGATGAAATATTAAAATATGATAAGAATGATGAAACATCTAATTCAGGTAAATACATGCTTTTAATTATTTTAGGTAGGAAAGATGAAGCAAATAAATTAGTAGACAAAATGATTGAAAAAAACATTAGTAGAGATTGGGCTTTAGTAAGCAAAAGCATTACTTATCTTGAAAAATAATGATAATGAAACTGCGAATGAAATATATGGATAAATCTCTTAAAGAATATCCAGATTATGGTTATGCTCAGTATGGAAAAGGTTGTGTTTTTTATAATATGGATGAAAAAGATAAAGCATTGAAATATTTAAATAAAGCTTTAGAAAAAGAGAATATAGATTATTATTGGAATACTTCATATAGAATAGCTATAATATATGCTGAAAATGGACATTTAAATGAAGCATTAACTATTGTAGACAAAATTCCACCAAATGACATCATTTATGATAATGCTCAAGATTTCAAAGAGAAGATAATAAAAACTATGAATAAGAAATGAAAAGTAGGTAGCTTTACTATGTGATGTAAATGATGTTTGTAATTAATTAGACAACCTAAAATTAGGATGGATTTTCAATTGAAAAGTTAAAAACATATGATGAAAGTTTAATGACATATTTTGTATAAATTTTTTTTCACTGAAAACTTATTTTTTGGACTTCAAATTCCCATCCTCTTTTCATACTACCTATTTAATATATGCTCTTAAAGTATAGTGGTTTTGATAAAGTTCTTAATAAATAAACTTTTTTAAAAATAAATATTATTATAATATATTTATTTAAAATCATTTATATTGTTTAAAATATATTTATATTATTTAAAATTTACAATTATAAATTTTTATAAAGTAATATTATAAATTAAATAATTTAATAAAAAAATTTATCATCCAAAATTTAAGAACTTTTTCAAAATGACTATAAATAATAATATTTAAATCCATACGGATTGGTGATAACTATTAAAAGATCAAATAAAGAAAAACTAATAAAGAGAATGAAAAAATTTTATAAAGTATCGAATTACAAAAAGACCATAAAAGTCGCTAACGAAATTTTAAAACTATATCCTGATGAAATAGATGCTTATCTTATTAGAGGAGATTCATTTGCGAAATTAGAGAAATATAATGAGGCTTCCCATGATTACAAAAAAGTTTTAGAATATTCAACGAAAAATGTATCTACTTTTTGTTGTATTCAACAAAGACTGATGGACATTAGTAAATTTGAAGATGCTTATGAAGTAGGAAATGAAGGATTGAAAATCGATCCAAATCATGAAAACCTTGTAATGAATAAATTATTTAATTTAATTAATTTAGGAAAATATGAAGAAGGATTTAATTATGTTGATGAATCTTCAAAAACAAGTCCTCATTGGAAAATTTTATTAAATGCTAAAGCCGAACTTAAAATAGGTTATGAAGAGCATGAGGAAGCTCTTGAGGTATATGATGAAATATTAAAATATGATAAAAATGATGAATCAGCTAATTCAGATAAGGTCATGCTTTTAATTAGTTTAGGTAGGAAAAGCGAAGAAAATAAATTAGTAGACAAAATGATTGAAAAAAATATTAATAGAGATTGGGCTTTAGTAACCAAAGGTCTTAGTTATCTTGAAAATAAGAACTATAAAACTGCAATGAAATATGTGGATAAATCTCTTAAAGAATATCCAGATTATGGTTATGCTCAGTATGGAAAAGGTTGTGTTTTTTATATTATGGGTGAAGAAAAGAGAGCATTGAAATATTTACACAAAGCTTTAGAAAAAGAGGATATGAATTATTATTGGAATGCTTCATTTAGAATAGCTGTAATATATGCTGAAAATGGATATTTAAAAGATGCATTAGATATTGTAAATGAAATTCCACAATCCGATATTAGCTATAAGAATGTTCAAAATTTTAAAGAGCAACTAATAGAATTTATGGATAAGGAATGAAAATTTAGGTAGTTTTACTATAGTGGAATAAAAAAAGTTTGTAATTAATCATTTATTTTTATTTGCTTAATTTTTAATAATATTTTTTAATATCTTATTAAATTATTAATTAATAAATTTAAATATTTTATTTT
>JAITOM010000077.1 GCA_031289975.1 Methanobrevibacter sp.
GTCTTTTTACAACGTCCCTAATTTTTTGAAAAAAGTTTTTGAAATTTAAAACCAATTTTATCACAACATCAACCTTTTTATGGCATAATAAAAGACTTAACCATAATAGCTAAGTCTTATATAGATATTATTTAAACTATCTCAAACACATAATCTCTCCATACTTTTATTTTTAATCTTTTTATTATTTGTTTTTTATTTATTCTTTTACTATACTTCATAAGATTTCTAATTTTATTACAATCATCAAATAGTGTTCTGCTTGCTTTTTCAACACTCCTAAATATTTTTACCTCTCCGCCTGGATAAGTTACTTTTAATTTATTTAAAGTTTGTGTGGGTAAAGAATAATCAACAACATCTAATGAACTTCTTTTTTCTTTATCTAAACTATGAAACTTCCAATGTTCTTCTTTTGTTAGTAGTTCTAAATTATTTATATTATTATCTGTAACTATCTTAGAAGAATGATGTACATCTTTTTTTGAAAATTCATCATACGTTAATCCATGATTAATAAAACACCACGCTATTAATCTATGTATTGGTAACTTTCTAGCTTTTGCATTACCCGATGAAAAATATAAATATCCGTGTCTTTGCTTAATTTTATGAAGATTTATTAATTTATAAGAACCGTCTTTATATTTTCTAAATCTAATACCATTTCCAAAATTACTGACTAATAATAGACCATAACAACCCTCATATCCAACAACTTCTTTCCATTTTTCAATCATCTATCTTAACTCCTTTTAGTATGTTTTTAAAATATGTTTCTGAATCTTTATTACTAATAAAATAGCTTAATGCTTGTTGTAACGCAGAAACTGCATCAATTTTCTCAACAGCTTTTTCTTTATTTAAAAACCATGAATTATTTGCATCTATCTTATTAACAACATTTCTTAGACAAAATTGAAGTGTTTTAGAATCTGAAACTAATTTACCACCTTGTATAAATCCTTTCATAGCTTTTAAAACAGGACTAGTAAATTTTGGCATTTGTCTTAATCCAACAACAACTTTACCATATGTATTTTCAAATAAACTTTTTATTTTTTCAGCACCCCAAATATCTACAACTACATTAACAACAAATAAATTATTATCTATAATATACTTATTAACAACATCAAAAACTAAATCTGAATCTATAATTGGAGTAGGTAAAAGTATTAAGTCACCTGATTCTACTAACTCTCTATAAATATCTTTAAATCTTCCAGATTTTCTTTCCATTGTTGTTTCTGGTAAAAAATTAAAAAACTTAGAATAGAAATGTCCTGCATTATCAGTTTGCATAATACAAACACTTGTTAAATCGTTTGATGAAGAAAAATCTATTCCAACAACACATTTAGCATCCATTGATTTAATTAGTTCATTGGCCGTTTCTTTTGTAATTTTAACTTTTTCAATATCCTGTGTATCAAATAGTCTATTATATGCGTCTTGTGCAAAATTAAATATCTTTGTAACATATTCTGTAAGTTTTCCAGTTTGACCTTTTAACTCATTTAACTTATTTCTAATAACTTCTCTTTCAACAATTGTATCAAGACAAGGATTGCTCTTTGACCAACAATTTTCATCCTTAATATCGTCTAATGAATCAATTGAGTAAATTATAGGAAAAATAGAATCTGTTTGAATTTCTTCATCTAGTATTTGTCTCCAATACGTTAAATAGTTATCAAAAAGTCCTCCACGTTCTGTACCAAATGTAGAAATAATAATATTTGACCAAAGAGCTGGTTGTTTTTGTTGACTCCCTTGATTAAGAACCTCAACAAGGTCTTCTTTCATCCCATGGAATTCATCAATTATATTACAAAGAGTATTTAAACCATCAATTCTTTCATAAACAGCAGCCTTGATATCAGTTAATGTATTTGTTAAATCATTCATCATTCCAAAACGAGAACCATGAATATATCCTTTCTCATAAAGATAATTTAGAGTAGAACCTTTAAACTTCATCTGAGCTTTTAAACCCCGCATAGTAAAATGAGCTTGTGCAAGAGATGGCGCTACAATAACCGTATCTGCAGCATTTTGAAATGATAAATTGCTCTGAACTGTTGCAAATCTTATAGCATTTCCAGTCTTATTATTTCCTCTGCCCACAATGAGTTGAAGTTCATGAATAACTCGCCAATCTGTTTTCTTATCATAAAATCCATAAAACATTTCAAACCAAAATTTCTCATTAGGTAAAGGTTCTACTCTTTTTGATATACCATTAACTAATGGACAATTATCATAGATAAAGTCAAGGACTATATCAACCCTATCTTGTCTAAAATTATAAGAGTCCCAATAATGTCTAATTCTTTTAATAGCTTTTTGTGCATCAACTCCAAATACATGATTATGTTTCTTCATATGTTCTAAATATTCTTTTAAATACTTCATATTAATATCTTTATATTCTTCATACCAAAAATGAGGACTAGAAGCTTCCCCATTTGGTTCAATCTTATAATTACTCAATCAGTCTTCCTCCTCGAATTTCTCCGTCTCTTAACCTTGAATAAGATTCTTTTTTATTAATTAAATCTCTCATAAATGTTGCATAGTCAATAATCTTATTTAAATCACTTGTTGCTTGATTCTTTTTATCAAATCTTTGTGAGTATTTCAATAAATTAAATTTAATTGCACCAATAAATTCTTCATTGGATAAAAGTTCTTCAAATAGTTCTAAACTCTGTTTACCATTCTTAGTTCTATAATGTTTTCCAGCACTCGGATTAAACTCTTTTTGATTCTCTTGAAAATCACTATACTTAAATTCATTCATATTTTTTCTCCTTTATAATAGCTCTGACGTTAGTCGCAATAAACTCATATATCTGGTGCAAATTCTCCAAAAAAATCTTCATTTGCTTTCTTTTTAGCAGCAATAGCTTCTTCTTTTGTTGTAAAAGTTCCTAACCAAAACCATTTATTATTTTTCTTTATTTTTGCGCCCCAATTAAATCCATTTTTAACAACACCAGGATATCCTGTTTTATTATTCTTTTGTATCTTACGATTTCTCATATTTTCAGCATGAGTGCAATGTCTTAAATTATCTCTTCTATTATCTAATAAATTATGATTAATATGGTCTATAGAAGTTTTTTCTTTATTAACACTTTTACCTAAAGTTATTTGGTGTAAAAATCTATATTTTCCAATATAAGCATAACCATATTTGTTAATGTGAATTTTGGAATCTTTAATAATATCAAAGATATCATTATCTATCAATATATCTTTTTTATTAGAAAATCGTATAATTGTAAAGTCATCTTTTGTATCAATATGGTATAACCCAACTTTTTTTGTAAACATTTTAGTAATCTCCTTTCATATATTAATTATAACATTTTACACAAACTTTGTCAATTATGTTATAATATTGTGTTAAAGGTGTTATCTCCTTTCATTTTTAACAAAAGATAGATTGGTATAAAAGCCAGTCTTTTTTTTTTTATGTAAAAAAATAACCTTGATTTCTCAAGGCACTTTCTTCTCTATCAATTGTTTAAAGGTTTCATTTAACCCAATAGAGGATAATCCACTTATAAGACCTACTAGAAATCCTTGATAGGTTACTCCAATTGTTAAAAGACCTACAGCAACTCCAAATACTCCTAATATCAAGGGTATAAACTTATTTGGCAATTTGGTAAAACTCTTTAAAATATATCCAACTCCTAGAGCTCCTATAACTATTTGTGCTTGTATAAATGCATCTAAACTCATATTACTTTCCTCCTAATTCAAAAACTATTGGTAACTCTTTTATTTGTTCAATTAATTTATCACCTAGTGAATTCCCATTTAACTCTTTATAACAATGATGAAACTTTATCAAGTCAGTATAAGCATATCTTGAAATCTTTCCTTCTTTTAAATGAGTGTGACATCGTTCAATCAAAATCTCTTTAACAATCATCAATAAAATCTCATCTGCAGCTTTATTTCTTTTCTTCACTTGATTAAATTCTTTTGTACTCTTCCTTAATAAATAGTAGAAAGCACTTATAACAATACTAGTAACAAGTGCTTCAACAAGTCCAAAACCCATAATTATTCCTCCTAATTTAATTTTAAAACTCCATTAGCTAAAATAACATCATTCTGTCCCCAACTATAGTTATTTTCTACAATAATTCCAATAGTGTTATTATAATAAATTAGATATGCAATACCTGTAACAGTTGTAAATGTATCATCCATAAAAGTTGTAACCCCTATAATTCTCTCAGTTGGAGCAGTTCCACTAAAAACATTTGTTATCAGTGGATATGGTGTATTAGCAACTAATGATATTGTTCCTCCAGAAGAATTAACAAATGCAACATTACTATCAGTTGCACCAGTAGCAGTACCAGTAAATCGTATATAATCTCGATATAAAATTAATCTATTATAAATAATATTAGCAGTTGTAGATAAAACACCTGAACTATCTATCAATTCTATTCCAGCAGCTAATGCATGCGCTGTACTACTCGATATCAAAGATTCTACCACTTGTATATTATGATTTGTTCCACTTATATCTGGGCTTTGAACTGATGATTGTAAATTACCAATTGGAGATAAAATTTTATAAATCTTTATTAAATCGACTGTTGGTAAAATTGTACCAATTGTTTGTGAACTAGAATATCTAGCAAAAAAATAAGATTGACTACTAGGATTAATATATGTAGTAGTATTTGTAGTAGAACTATATGTACCAGTTAGAAGTGCAGTAATACCCATCGTTTGTGAGTTTACTTCATAAATAAAGGCTGTTGTTGTTGTATTTCCAGGTAATCTTAATGTAGTTTGATTTGTACTACCAGATGTATCTGCAAATATTAAACCTGTATCACAAATAGCATCATTACTCAAAGTTATAGAACCATCCGTAGTATTAACAGTTTGCGTTATTCCTGGACTTGATGTAATATCTATTGAATTAATATTATCAATTAACTTATCTAAGTCAGCCTCATAAACTATCTTTCCACTCTCCCAAGCGGTCTTTAAATCATCTTTCCATGTCATAAATATTCCTCCTATATAAAAGCTCTTGCGTTAGCAGCTAAAAATTGACAAAAAAAAAGCGACGAATCCTTATACTAATCATCTCACGACGAAAGTTTATACTAATCGTTTCACAACGAAAGTTTATAGGAATCATCTATCTTTATTATATCATATCCTTTCTTATTTTGGCGCAAACTTCACTTTACCATTAAATACTGCAGTTGAAACAGCTCCACCCATTCCAAAAGTGACTTCAAATTCTAATTTAAAAACTCCATCATGCTCTGCATAAATATCATAAGGTTTATTATCTCCTAACTCCTTATATTTATAAAGAACTAGTTTTGTTGGTATATTCATATAAATTAGTTTACTATTACTACTTGTATTATTATTAATAAACTTACTTGTTAAACCTCTAACCTCAACTACTGAACCAATTGTTTGTCCTGCTGGTTGGTGTATTAGAGTATTATTATTAATATCAGAAATATTACTAGTACCTATAAATTGAGAGAAATCTATACCAAGCCAAGAATTTAAATCTTCAGGAATTGTATACCATGACTGATTAAGAGCCCTTAACCATTGTTTTCTACCTGAAATTGGTGTTCCTGTACCATCTCTATTCATTGCTGTTGATAAAGTCCATCTATTAACAGAACCAAAACCGCTTGTCTGAGAGATTGAACCACGTCGTCTATTCTTAGTCATAAATCCTAAGTGTAGTCCAGTTAAATCATAATCCTCATAATTCTTCAAACGAATAAACATTGCATTATCGCCAGAAGATGTTTGGAGACCAATACCACCCTTATTAATAGGATGAACTTCTAAGTTCGATGCAAATGGTTGACTAGGAGTCATTCTCTTAAATTGGATTCCATCAGACCCTTGAATTAATTGAATAATTAAAACGGGACTAGGCGCAGGAGAACCAACTGTTGCTGACGGTCCTATTTGATACCAACAAGTACTTAAATCATCATCTGTTATTGGACTACCAAAGAGTGTTACATCAGAACCACTTTGATAATTACCAGCTGTTTGTGATACAATAGTTTGGTCAGAAACATTAACAACTTGTAAATAATATTGTGTTGCATCTCCACCAATTGTATAAACAAAGTTTGTAGCATTTACTGGTAGAACTAATTGTCCCCAAGTAGAAACTACTCCACCAGTCTTTTGACTCATAGGTACTGCATTAACCAAAGTATTTAAATCAGCGGCATGTAATATGCTCCCTTGTGTGAATTTTGCGTTTAGATCACTCTTCCAGCTCATGTATTCTTCCTCCTATAATAACTAAAGTCACCAAAATATTTAAGTGTTGCGTCTTTATAAGCTTCTTTTGCTTCAACTTCACTAGAGTATTGTCCAATATAAATTCTTTTGTTATTAATTTGTATATTAACTCTAAATTTTTTACGTTGTTTACAATAACTATAGCCTTTTCTTTTTGTATTTCTACAGTTTTGTGAATGGGTTGTTATTCTTAAATTACTTCTTTGATTATTTAATGAGTTTCCATCTTTATGTTCTGCAATTCTTTTATCACCTTTTTCTAAACCAAGTATTAATCTGGCTAATGTTTTATTATATCTAGTAACAGTATAATAGTCATGTCCATTTTTAGTAACAGAACATCTTCCATCTATTAATCTATAAACATCATCATCAAGCAAAACATCACCATTTTTATGTTTTATAATTTTCATATAATCTCTCCTTTATTAAAATAAGAGAAGCACTTTAGACTAGTACTCCTCTAGAACGTTATCCCAGGATATCTGAGGTTGAGTCTAATTCAGATACGTCCAGTGTCAGGGGTTTGTTGTTGTTCCACCTTGAAAGTACTGCGGCGTACCTAAAATCCCAGTATTCATGGCTGCATCGAATAATGTTGCATTTGTTGTCGTTCTTTCAACTCTTAAAAATGAGTATTCAAGACCTGCAAGATTCTTATAATCCGGGTTTGTAGAAATTGTGAAATCACTTGACCAAATTACTCCATCACCTAAAGTATCTGTAGTAGTACCAGTATTTTCAGCAGTTGGATAAGAGTTAACCACATTTGGCATTAGATATAACACAAAACTACTTGTTCCATCTGCTAACTTTTCTTGTCTAAAAAACTGTAGAGCGTGTGATTTAAAATCTCCTGTATCTGTCTCAACATTATTAACATCAACAGCCTTCCCATAAAATGGAGCCTCTGGAGCTGAGTATTGATATTGTGAGATTGTTCCTGTTCCTACCTTTGGATTATAAAGTGTTAAATGAGCTCTATCATCTGCATAAATTATATTAGCGTCTGATGAAAATTCATGTGTTAAATCTGTAACACCTGTAACAAATATAGGCACAGTTGGTTCTGCTGGGTCAAAAAGTATTACATTTTCAATCCCAAATTCTGCTTTTCTTAATGCATAAGTCATATTAATTCCTCCTAAATAACGTAACACCTTAATTATATCATAGTTTTAAACCATTAGCAACCTTAGTTAAGTCTCCAATCAAATCTGTACGAGCTTTACTCCTTGCAGTTGCATAGGCTGAATTTCCTCTAATCTTTTTCTTACTTCTCCAATGAACAAAACCCTTCTCATAAATATTTGTCAAGGTTTTATGATAACCAGTATTTTGAACAATCCAGTGATTCTTAGAATCCTTAATCAAGGAGAAATGATTCTTCAACTCACCTGTTCTAGAACCAGGCCAACCTTGATATCCTCTCTTTACTTGTTCAAGTGCTCCATTCATGACCTTCTGATAACTCTTAGTACTCGTATCTTCAAACTTCTTTCCCATTTTCTCAATGTCTTTAGCTAAATCATTTATAACCCTTGAAATATCTCCAGCCTTTACTTTAGCCATGTTACCAACCTCCATATAAATCAAATTCTGTTAGAGGTTTAATAGTTTCATCAAGGATATACTGATAGAAATAATTTTCATCAAATAGAAGTCCATCTGCATAAAGAGTATCTAGCATCACTGCGTGTTGGATAATATCATCCGAATAGAACTGAACAGTAAAAGATAAAAGTGGTATATGATTTTTATCATCAGCTGCTAGTAACTCAGAGTTAACCATTACTACAAAAAATACATTAGGAAGGTCACTTTTAGGTATTTGAGAGTTTATGTAGACTGAAGCGCTAGGAACCAAATCAATTAACTTATCTGTAACACTATTAATTGTTTCTTGATAATAACCCATTATAACGCCTCCCTTAATGATATTGTAACAACATTATTACTTTCTGTATTGGATAAAACATAATACTTTTTGGTAAAGTTATCTTTTGCAAATTGTATATACTTAATATTATTAAAATTTAATGAAACGCTCTTATTAATTTTAACCCTCTTAGCAATTGGTTTTCCTAACTCCTGATAATAGCGAGCTGTCGTTTCCCATATCCTCTCGTACTTTGCAAGAGCATTGATTGTATCAATATGCTTTGAGATATTTAAACCATTTCCAGTTTGTTCTTCCATTGTTATAAGAACTTCTTCTAGTATTTCCATCTAACCACCAACCTTATAAGCACTCTTACTTGTATAATCAATATCATTCAATCTTATAAGTTGCTCTTGCATATAGATATTTTGAATACCTACTGCAATCTCTGGATAATACATTAAGTAGATTGCTCTTTGTAAATAACCTTCAACAAGGTCCAAGAAATATTGCTCATAAATAGTTGGGTCATTTGTAAAGGTTTCATAGGTTAGATAGTCTAACGTTTGAGTAGATATGGCGTGAAACGCCGATTTCTCATATGCTTCTATCTGTGGTGTCATGTAGGTATAAGTTGCATTATCCAAACCAAGAAAGTCTTGATAGCTACTAAACTTCATATTTATCCCTCCAAACTCTTAAATAATTTCTTATTCTTTATCACTTCTTTCTCGCCTTGTTTAATTAAAATATATTCTTGTTCTTCCCAACCTTTTCTAAAACCAGGCTTAATTTTTCTAATATTTCCTAAATTGGAAATCTCTTTACCAAATGAAACTTCTTTCCAAACTTCTTTTTCACTCATAATAATCCTCCTAATCTTAATATAAAAAAAAGAGGGAGATTAATCCCTCATTATCCTATTTTATCTGAACTGTCGACTTCAGATAGGCTAACTGTAAAGAGTCGACTAAGCGGAGGGAAGAATCTTTGTCCAAGTTGGTTTAGTAAGCATACCAGTTATATGAATCATAGATTCAACTCTTCTCTTATTATAAGAAATATCGAAATCTGATAAAGTTTCAACTTCGCCTCTCATTAAACCAACATGATAGTCCATTGGATTACCAACAAGTGCTCTTGTAGTAGAAGTAGAGAATTGTTTTGGTAAAGTTATATATTCTGCTATACCAAATGTTTCAGCAATAAATCTATCATTAGCTACAAACAATGCTTGTGTTGCTGTTGTGTGCATTGCATTTCCTAGAGCAGTAGAAAATTCAGCATCTGCTACAACAACTATATCACTTAGAGGAACACCTTCATTTCTTGTTAAATTATTTATAACAGTTTCCAATTGAGTAAATTCAGTAACTCCAGTTGCGGGTGTATAAGTAGTAGTTATTGTATCTGTATCAATTGGTACTAAGAAAGCATTAGCGTTTCCACTAGGTGTAACATCATCTGGTAAGAATCCCCAAATTATTTGTTGTTCAACTGCTTGCATTACTTTTAGTGGAAGTTCTCTATAGATATATTCAACATAAGCGGGTGATAGAATTTCATCAATTTGGTTAAATGTTGTATACTTATAAATTGTTCCTAATACCACTGATAAAGTATTTAGTGTTTGTGTTTGGTCGAGTTTAGCTTGATCTCTAACATGAGCATGTGCTGAATCTGTAGATGTATCAAATGTTCTTGTTAAAATCTTTGTATTAGCAAACTTAGTTATACGACCCCAAATACCTCGAACAATTATATTATTTTCAATATAGTCAACTGTTCCTGCAGGTATTAAGACTGTTGGGTTAGTTATACCCATTTTAACTTTTTCAACTTCTTCTGGTGCTTTTGCTTCTAAATGTTTCATCCAAGCTTTTTTAAATTTTGAAGCTGTATCTGAATTCATACGAATCTTTGCAAAGTCCTTAAGAGCTAACTCACTCTTTAAATAATTAAAATTGTTTTCCATTTGAAACCTCCTATTGGTCAATAAACGTTTACTCTTTATTATAACATAAGTTTAAGTATTAGTAAATATAAAATGGTGCGTCTGTTGGATAAAAAATATTATACATAACTCCAGTAATTGCAGTATTAGTAGTTAAATATACACCAGTGTGTGGTATTATTTGAAAATATATAACAGACGATGAACTACTACTATCTGGTCGTACATACATAATTCTTTGGGTAGATGTTAAACTTTGTAATGTATCAAAACCAAGAGGAATATTCATTTCCCTTGAGCCAGCAGTCGTCCCCCCAGTAGAATTTGTTTGACACACGCTAATATTATCATTAATTCTTGTAAATGTTGGAGAATTCCAAGTGTCAACAGTCCAGCTTGAAGCATATATACTAGTAAAAGTCCCAATATTGTTAAAATATGAAGTATATGTAACAGTAGTAGTAGTAGAACTAACTTTTCCAATTGGACAATATCCAATAGAGTCTCCATTATTTATATCACCCAAGGAATTCCAAACTATTGGAAATGTTGCTACTGGTTGAAGTACTAGGGACAGTTGATTATTTGTAACAACTCGAGAAGAACCTGTACCAGTTGCAGTGTTTGTTTGTGTTAAATCAAATTTAAAAGCTAGAACCCCCGAGAACGAGTTAGGGACTGTTATTGTATAAGGTGCATCATTATAAATATATTTACCCATAAATATTCCATATCCAGCTGCTACTGTTAATGTCATTCCTAAAATAGTTACAGCCATTCCATTTCCAATTTTTGGATAAGGGTTATCTGATACCATTGCTCTTGAGTGATGTAAGGGTGTAACTTCTTCTAAATCAAAATCCATTCCATAAAAACTCATAATCTATTTCTCCTATAATAACTATAGTCACCAAAATATTTTAATGAAGCTTTTTTATAAGTAGAAATAGCTTCTTCTCGAGTATTAAAAGTACCTAACCAGATTCGTTTTTTATTAACAACAATAGCGGTTGTATACTTTTTAGCTCTTTTATTATAGTGACATCCAACATGTTCCTTATTTTGATTATTTTGTGTTCTAGTAACAATTCTTAAATTATTCAATCTATTATCTAATGAATTTCCATTAATATGGTCAACAAATTTATCCTTTGGACAACCTATAATTAATCTAGCTAGTTGATACATTTTGCCTTTATAGTATTTCATTACTAGTGGATAGTTTTTATTTCTACCTACTAGATTTATACCAGCTTTACCATTTATTAAATTATAAGTATTATCGTCTAAAATTATAGTTCCATGAGTTCTTATAATTGTTTTCATACTTCACTCCTTTCAAGAATCTCTAATATCTCTAAGTCTTCTTCTGAGATTTCTTCTGGTTCTTCAACCTCCTCAGATTCTTCACTGACTTCTTCCACCTCTTCTTTGTTTTCCTCCTTAATATCTGTAGTTTTATCTTCCTCTGCAACTTCTTCAATAAGTTCTTCATCTTTTTCCTCCTTTTGAGTTGGTTCTTCTTCTTTTTCTTCTTCTTTCCCTTGTTCAAGTTCTTTTGATTTTAAAGATTCCTCTAACTTATCAATCTTCTCCTGTAAAGACGAAACAACTTCAAGAACTTTATCCAAGGAAGAACGATCTTCTTTGCTCATTGATACTGAAGTTATTCCAGCACCAATATCAGCAGGTATTCCTACGAGAGATGCTTCTTCAAGGAAGAGAGTTCCATCCTCATATAGAGAACCTCCAACACTCAAGGAGAGAGCTCCCATTTTTATCAACTCCTTTAGATTCTCAAACTTCTCCGAGGTTTTGGCAAGTACTGCTGAAAGCATGAGTTTGCCATCTTCTCGGAAGGCTTTGAAAGAGCCAACAGGTAACTCATTATCCTCATGATTTATAAAGACTGGATAATTCTTATCTGCAGTCATCTCAACATCCTTAATTTCAGGAGAACCATAAATAAAGTTCTCTTTGTCCAAGGAATTTAAAACACCCTCAAATCTTGCTTCATCTTCCTTATTCATTTTAATTTTAAAGTTTATCATAATTCCTCCTCTAAGACTTCTGTCTCAACTTCTCTAAGTTCTGATAATGATGTATCACTTGCTGTTAATGTAGAAAGCGCTTCTTCTGTAAGAGGCAAAGCGTTCCTATTTGTAAAATGTATATCCCCAATATCTCCAATTTCAGGAAGTCCCATTTCTTTCATAAATTGATTTGGTGATAGAATACCATTATACATAATTTTATCAGCATATTTCATTGTATCGGTTACTGTTGATTTTTGTATTTCAAATTTAACTTGAATAATCTTATTACCCTTCATAACTTCTTGCTTACCATAAATTAAGGCATTTATATGAGATAGAAAACTATCAACAATAGGAATTATACAAGATTGATAAAATGCTTTCCATTGCTCATCAGTAAAATCATTATTTAAAATTGCGTCACTCATTCCTGTAACATTTGCTACTGCGTCTCTTTGAACCTTTGAATATTGGGCATAGATGTTTTGCATCGGCGTATTGAGTTCTTTTAAGGTTTCATTCATTCCTGTAACAATTACACCATCACTTGCTAGGTTTTCATTTAGAAATGTTAATCTATCATTAATTGCAGTAACTTCAGCTTCATTTTGAAAGTTTAATAATCTTCCTAATTGTAAACCAATCTTACCTTGTCCGAGAAGTTTATTTATATCGACTTCTAGGTTTGTATCAACTGGAAGAGATTGAAATGGAGACTTATATTTAAAGAGACGACCTTCGTTTATTTCTGATTGGACAAAGTGGATTGTTTGGTTTTCTTTCTCAAACTTTATCTTTACTTGTCCACAAGTTAATAATCTTTTACAATACTCATATTTAAAATCTGTTGCTGTTAATCTCTCATTACTCATATAGTTTAAGGCATATGAAATATCATCAACCTCATTTACTAATTCATTATTCTTTAAATTAGCAAATTTCTCTTTTGAAAACTCTCTAGCTATCCTTTGTATTGTTATGGCTTTATAATCTATTATATTTGTATCAAATCTTTTATCTTTTCCAAAATCATAAACAACATTATTTATACCGACTCTTTTACCCGATGAATCTACAAGAGGATAAGTTTTACCCTCTCTAAACACTGGAAAGATTCTACGAACAACTCTATCTACTAAATTTGGCACTATTCTACCTCCTTATATTTCCATTTTTATGTTTTATAATCTTCATCCCCTTAAATCATCTCCTGACCAACATGATAACCAAGCATAACCAGCTCCATGTCTAAATTTCCTCCAATAATAACCATTACCATATCTACCTTCTCCTGTATCTATAAGTTTACTCATATCAACAATGTACCATGAACCTACATGAATTTGCTCATTAACAAAATAACCATTTTCATCAACAACAGTGCATATATCCCAAGGTAAAGAATTCTCTGTCCAATTTGGATTAAAGACTGGAGCTAATTCGTTTGTTCTAATACGGAGAATATTATCAACAGTACCTAATTCATTAACAAGGTATTTCTTCTGACTTGATTTAGGTCTTGTGTCTGGCGTTGGTGAAGAGCCTCCAAATCGCCAAACCTCAATATAAGATGGTTTATTTTTCCCATAATATGAATCCCAATTATATTGTTGGATTGCTGTATTGGTTTGTCCTTGAGTTGAGTAGTCACATGAGATTTCATTAATACTATCTACCATTACTGATACATGCATTTATCTTCGAAATAATTCGTTAAGTTATTTCCGCTTTCGCTGCTAAATATTACTACTTAGATGAGACTATATCTTTAATGTGCTGGTTTATATCTAAATAATGATGTAGTTTTCTATGGGTTGAGTTTGACATTACTACTAGATTTTCTATTCGATTATCAAACTTATTTAAGTTTATATGGTGAACAACTTCATCTCTTTTAAGCTTTCTACCAAAATATTGTTCAACGACGTATCTATGAAATCTAACTCTACGACCAAAGCTTTCTTGTCTAGACATAACAAAACCATATGGATCAATACCCTTATACTCTTTCTCCCATTGTTTTATTTTACAAAGTTCTGAACAAAACTTTCTCTTACGTTTTCCAATATCTTTTTTACATGTAAAACATGGATAAATTTGTTTTCTAGCCCTACTTGATGAACCTTTTCTAAAAGAAATACACTCATCACAATATTTTCTTACTCCATATTTTCTGCATATAAATATTTTATTACAATCAGAACAGGTTCTATTTGTCATTATTTGATTTCTAGCTTTATCATAACATGATTTTGAACAATGTTTCTTATTATATTGTACACTTTTAAACTTATTACCACAAAATAAACACTTCATTCCTATACCTCCGTATTTAAGGACTTAGCACATTAATAACCATTTCGACCCACTTGAGTCTACGAGATTTCTCTCTAGTCGTTGAACGTTCATTCATACTATTACTTTTGAATGCTTCGCTGCTGATTGTCCAAGATGGATGTCCCAGCAATTAGATTATTTTTTTATTCTGGAAGCCATTTTACCTACCACCAGCACCACCACTTGAAGCCATTGAAGAACCCCACGATTGAAGAACTATATCACCTTTCTCTGCAGTCCAATCTTGATTAACTGAGATTCTTGTAAAACCATCTTTAGCAAGTTGAGAACCTAGGGTAACTGTTGATAAATCACTCGGACAAGAGAAGCCTGCAAATCTTAAGGCTCTACTCACACAAGAAGAACAATCTCCATATCCATTTTGACTTCGTCTATTCATATCATAGGTTATCTTACCTTTGTTATCTAGAAACCACTGAACTATTAAATTCTTATCTGCCATTTGAAACCTCCTATTAACTACAACGTACTTCTTAATTATACCATTAAAATAGAGGCAAGTCAATTAAGACCTACCTCAAGTGTTCTATTTTCTTCTTCTAATTGTTCTAACTGTTTCAAAGAGTGCAAGACCTACAAAGATTATTCCCAAAGCAATAAGAGCATTTGCAATACTTTCATATTCTCCAAGCGCTGGAAGTTCTTTCACTTCTTTACTTTCCTGCCCTTGTTCAACGTCTTTCTGTACATTTGTTATTTCTTCTTCTTGTTTAAGTTCGGGTTCTTCAACTTCTTTTGGTTCTTCAACTTCTGGAACTTCTATCTCAGGTTTTTCAGGAGTAGGAATATCTGGGATAGGTTCTTCTGGAGTAGGAACAATAGGCTCCTCTGGTTCTGGGATAACTGGTAACTCTGGAGTAATTGGCTCTGGAGTAGTAGGCTCTTCTGGAGGAGTTACTTCACCAGGAGGAGTTGGAACTGGAGTTTCTGGAGGAGTTTCTGGCTCAACTGGAGGAGTTACTGGGGGTACTACTGGAGGCTCCACTGGAGTAGGAGGAGTTGGAGTCTTTGGTTGATAATCCCACCTGTGAATTTCACTTGTTATATTTAAACATTTACCCAGAAGCGATCCATCAAAACTGCCATCTACTTTTATTGTTGCATTATTTGCTAAAACAAAACCAGCAAAATTATTTGAGATTGTAACACTAGACACATTTCCTAAATCCCAAAGAATTGTATTTCTTGTAAAATTAGTTTGTTCTCCAATTTGATGTGAAGTTCCATCTGGATATTGTAAATTTATGTTTGTTCTAATTTCAATCTTTCCATCTTTATTTGTATCATTTACTTTAACAATTGTGTTTTCATCTAATTTAAGATTAACCTTATAGTTAGAAGTTTTCAACTCAGCTTCTTCAATTGTTAGTGTTGGAGTTATTTGATTTACCTCTGTTCTAACTCTAGACATTAATGATTTTGCTGTTTCTTTTACTTGTCCAATTGGAGTTTTTGTCATCTCTTGAATATGAAGATTATTTAAAGTTCCTTCTTTAGAGTTAAGTCTATTCCACTTAATTGTATTTGGATTATAAGTGACTTCATAATTTGTATCATTAA
>JAITOM010000308.1 GCA_031289975.1 Methanobrevibacter sp.
AGCATACACCGACCACATAACCCACAGGAGAGGTCTTTTAATAATACTCCAATATTGAAACCTGCTGATGAAACAGGAATGTATTATAACTTAAAGAACATAGCTATTTAAAGCTTAGTCTGCTGAAACGGAACTATAAGAAGCTCCTACCCTTTAGGGTAGTGGGAGTTTCACTTTAATTTATCATGATATAATGGTTTTGATAAGGTTTTTAATAAATAGCTTTTTTAAAAATAAATATTGTTAAAAATATTAATTTAAATCATTTATATTAATTAAAATATATTCATATTATTTAAAATTTAAAATTATGGGTTTTTATAAAATGATATTTAAAATTAAACAATTTAATAAAAAAAAGTATCATTTTAAAATTTAAGAACTTTTCTATAATGACTATACTTTAATCTTTTTTAATTTTAAATTTTTAATTTTAAATTTTAAATTTATTCTTTTTATTATCAGCTTTTTATTTTTTTTATATCTTTTTATTTAATATTAATTTTTATTGTTATTGATTATTTAAATTATATTTTATTACTTTTAAATTATAGTAGCTTTGATAAAGTTCTTAATAAATAACTTTTTTAAAAATTAATATTATAAAAATTAATATTATAAAAATTAATATTATAAAAATATATTTATTTAAAATTAGTTATATTAATTAAAATAAATTTATATTATTTAAAATTTGAAATTATAGATTTTTATAAAGCAATAGTAATATTTAAAATTAAATAATTTAATGAAAAAAATTATCATCCAAAATTTAAGAGAGTTTCTATAAATCCAATAATTCAAAAATTTAGAATTTCAGATCTCATTATTCGGACTTTAAATTTAAAATAAAGTATTTTTAACAAATATTAATATGCATTGATATTGACAAAAATGAGGTTTATAGAAACTCTCTTAAGAACTTTTCCAAAATGACTATAATCGGCTGTGTAAAATTAGCATGGATTTTCACAATTAAAAAATTAAAAACATATTATAAAAAGTTTAATGGTGTGTATATGGTCTTATCCTTTTCTAATAAAAAGTTAACCTCCAGATTACAAATTTCCATCCTCTTTTTACAGTGCCCTATAATACCATAATCAATTTAATTATTAGAAAACTTTTGCATTGATATATAGTCAAGAACCAAATTTTTGACATTTTAAAAACTTCAGTTTTTAAAGTTAGAAAAACAAAGTTTTTCTCTATTTTCAAAATTTTTTAATTTTTAAAATTATTCTTTATATTTTTATTAATTTAAAATCTAAATAGCTTATTCAAATTATTTCTTAAGAATAAGAAATTTAACTAAAAAAATTAAATTTAAAAGAAAATTGAAAATAATGATTTTGCTAAAATTTAGGTTTCGTACTATAATATCCTAAGCGAAGTTTATTATATCATTAATAACTAAATTCATTGTTAAAAAACTGTTAAAGAGGTATGATCATGAATTCTATACTTCAAGATTTTTTAAAGAATGTGGAAAATGATCCTAATGCTTTAGCTGTTAAATGTGAAAATGAAGAATTATCATATGAACAATTGGATGATTTAAGTACTAAAATAGCTATTTATTTATCAGATGAAATAAGAAAAACAGATGAAATTATTCCAATTTATTTAAATAAAAGCCCTATTGTCGTTGCTTGTATGTTTGCTTGTTGGAAATTAGGATTAGCTTATAGTATAATTGATAAATCAACACCAATTAAAAGGGCAAAAACAATATTCAATAAATTAGAATCATCAATAATAATTGATGATAAATTTATATCTTCTTTTTACAGCAAAAATCACACTAATAATAAATTCTATTCTAATAAAAAATTATTTTCAAAAAATAGCTTAAATGAATTAGCAGCGATTATTTTTACTTCTGGTTCAACTGGAATCCCTAAAGGTGTTATGCTTTCCCATAGAAACTTTTCATTCATGCCCCTAAGTTATTATGAAATTATAGATGAAAACACGAAATTTTTAAATTTAGCAGGATTATCTTTTATACTAAGCTCAATGGCTACATTTACCCCATTATCTAAAGGTTCATCCACACACATAGTAAAAGAAGATAAAATAACCAATATAGAATATTTATCCAAATATATTAAAGAAAATAATATTGATCATGCTATTTTTGTACCACAATTAGCACAAATATTCCTAAAACATACCAATGTATTAAAAACTATGCTTGTAGCAGGAGATATTAATTCTAATATATACAACAATAAAACAACTATTTATAATGGTTTTGGTCAATCAGAAACTGGTGGAATGGTTATTTATTTTAAGATTGATAAATCTTACACAAAAACACCTATTGGAAAACCATTTAAATGTATTTCTGTTTATTTATTAGATGAAAATGAAAAGTTAATAAGGGAGATGAATATTATTGGGGAGATATGTGTTTCTGGTGATGTTGCACTTGGTTATTATAAAGATGAAAAATTAACGAAAGAAAAATTCATCCTAAACTCTTTCTCTAAATCTGATAATGATAAAATACTACTTAAAACAGGTGATTTAGCATATTACAATAAAAATTTTGATTTGGTTTATTATCAAAGAAAAGATTTCATGGTAAATATTTATGGTTATAGAGTGGAGCCTACTGAAGTAGAACAAGCATTATTGAAAGTAGATGGAATATCTAAATCAGTGGTTTCTGGTTTTGATGCATCTAAATTAACTGGTATTGATAATGATATGAGATTATATGCTGGTTATATGTCTAATAAATTGATTAATGAAGAGTTTATAAAAGATGAACTTAAAAAGTTTCTTCCAAATTATATGGTTCCATCTGTTATTGAAAAAATTGATAATATTCCATTAAACGATAGGGGAAAGGTAGATAGGAAGAATTTAATACCTTACAATATATATGAATTGTTTAGGCAAGTTAAAGAAATTATTAAACCATCGAATGACTTAGAACAAGAAATATTTGATATTTGCACTGAAATATTAGATTACAGTAACTTTGGAGTGACAAATAGTCTTATGAGCATTGGTTTCACATCATTATCGATGATCAAAATGTTAAGTAAAATATTTGATAAATATCATGTTCAAATTAATTCATTAGATATAATTGAAAAAAATTACAATATTCAGGATATAAGTAAAAAGATAATGGGTTCTAAAAAGATAATTGGGGTGAAAAACCAAATTAAAGAAAAATATTCACTACCCTATCACTTATATCTTTATTATAATTATATTAAAAGTCAACCTTCTGATTCAACAGTTTTTAATATTTCTATTAATATTGAATTTGGGGATGATTTTGATGTTTTTAAACTAAAAGATGCGATAATAAAAACAATTGAGATTAATAACTATATTAAAGCAAGTTTCATAGTTGATAATGGAAAAATTTATCAACAAAGAAATGATGATTATCAAGTGGATATTAAAATTCATGACGAAGAATTAACTGAAAATATTAAAAAGGAATTTGTTAAGCCGTTTAATATATTTGAACCACCATTATTTAGATTTGAAATTTATCAATATAATAATGGACAAATTAATTTATTAATGGATATTCATCATATTTTAGCTGATGCTTATTCAATAAACATGTTTTTTGATGATTTATTGGATATTTATTTTAATAATGATTCAATAAAGAAAGACTATGATTATTTTGATTATTCTATAGAATATCGTTTGGATAGTTATGAAATAAATATTAAAAAAATAATAATAAAAAATTTAAAAAATTTCCAGGATATAAATGATATAATTTATGTTATAATTGTACGGAATATATTATATTATATTATATTATATTTGATAGTTCTCATAAAATCATTGAAAAATGTAAAAATTGAAATTAAAGAATTTGTAAATAACAAAGGAAATAAAAAATTGAATGGAGAATTAAAAAATAAAATTCAGATTAAAGAATTCTATTTTAATAAAATAAAGATCAATTCCAAGCAACATAATTTTGATGATTTAATTTTAGCATCAATAATGTTATCTTTAACTAAACTAATTAATACAAAAGATGTTATTTTACCTTTTATTTTTCATGGTAGAGATAATGCTAAGTATTTAAAAACCTTTGGAATGATTGATCGTGGTATTCTTATTTATTTTAATATTGACTATGATTTTTCATCTAATTATTATGCAAATTATATAAAAAAAACTAAAAATTCTGCTATTAAAAATTCTATTAAACTGATTGAAAATCCTCAAGTGTATTTTGAAGAAAGATGGTACTTTCATCAGGAATATTTAAAAAAATCCCACAATGAATATTTAAAAGAATTAAAATATGGTTCTTTATATAATCAAAAAAATATTAAATTATCATATAATTATATTTCTCCACTAATGAACAATGATCAATTAAATTCAGAAATTTTATTAAATGATGATGAAGTGGTAGATGAAAAGGATAATTTATTATATTTTACAGTAGCTGAACTAAAGGATGGATTTATGTTACAAATTAAGTATAGTATAAAGTATTACTCCAATGAAGAAATTGATAAATTCATTAAAAATTTTGATATAATATTATTAAAATTATCAAAAAACAATGGATTAGAAAAATTAAACAATATTATGAATACCTTACATTAATAGAAATATAAGAAAAAAGTAAATTCAACATTACAACAATGACACCATCAATAATAGAAATAACTTTTAAATATAGTGAATGAGATAATGTTTGGGTACTGCAAAAAGAGGATGAAAATTTGAGATCTGAAATTTTGGGTTTTAGCAGAAATTTATGCCATATATGTCATTAAACTTATAATATGTTTCTAATTTTTCAATTGCAAAAATCCAGCTAAATTTACAATCCATAAAAATTTGACTCTAAACTATATAATTCTTAATCATAGTTCAAAGCCTTTTATTTTTTATTTGGTTTACGATTTTTAAGTTTAATATTTTCATTTTTGAGCTTCTTATTTTCCTCTGAAAGCCAGACATATTCATATTCCTT
>JAITOM010000155.1 GCA_031289975.1 Methanobrevibacter sp.
ATAACACTTTATTCAATATTTATAATACTTCATTTTTTAAACCGTTTTAAGAACTTTATAAGTCAATACATTACTAAAAAAGACTTTTAGTTATACCCTCCATTTGAGTAAAAATTTAAAAATAATAATTTATCAGTTGGGTTTTTCACAGCCCCAAATAAAGGACAATAACAATTGTTTCCCATTCCCTTAATAATGTTATGTAATTTGTAAGTTATATATTATTTAGCATGATTTAGAAGTTTGCTAAATTTTTATTTATCTTACTATTTAATTTAATCTTTTTATCAACTTTCATTAATACATGGAAATTAATATCATCAATATTACAATTTATTAATATTCCCTAACTATTATTTCTGTTGATGTTCATAGTTATATAATAGCTAAATCCCTAATATCTTCAATAAAATTAATTAATCCTTTAATTTTATCATTTTCTTTAATAATAAATTCATATAAATACTTATTTTTCTTTTTTGTTTCTGTAACATTTTCTTTTGTTTCTATTTTATCATTAGTTTTAATCGTTACTGAAATAAAATCATCTTTAATTGTTATTGAAGCAAAGAATGCATTGTTGTAATAAAAATGTGCATCTTTATTACTTATTTTATAATTAATAGAATCATCAATATCCAATATTTTCTTTTTTATTTCAAAATATTTATTTATTAATTCTTCTTTTTTATAAGTAAAAATAGCTATTTCATCATGATCTATTTTACTTATACCACTATTTTCCATCACATCAGAAGATATTTTAGGTTTAGAGACAAACTTAAATTTAGTTCCTCTTTCTTCAAATATTTCATTTTTAAATGGTTCAATGCCTTTAGTTTGCATTGCATTTAAAATAAGATTCGCTAATTCGTCTTTTATTTCTGGTGGAATGTCATCGTGATCTATATTGTCTAAATCAATTTTAAAGAGATGTTCCTTTATATTACCATCAAATTTCCTTCCTTCTTCATTCATGAGAAATTTATCATTAATCGATGAATCTTCATAATCATCTAAGAGTTTTTCTTCATCCCACTTTTTGAATAAGGATTCAATAGCTTTTATTTCTTTTCCTGATTTTTTATAATCTATAAATTCACATATTAATTCTTTAATTGTGATAAAAATTATTTTAACATAAGTAATTTCTTCAATTTTATCATAAATTCTTCCAGCACTCATTGTGCCTTTCGCTACTGTTGTACTACTGTTTGCTACATAACCTATTTTTCCAGTAAATGGAATTTCTGCTTTAATAGCTTCATGGTCATAGGAGTTATTAGGCTCTTTTTTTAGTCGAATGATTTCTCCAAGTTCAAAAGAAGATAGATTTTCATAATATCCAACTCCTGTAATGGTCACATAATTTTTTTCCATATTTTTTTCCTCAAATAAAAGGTTAATGTTTTTTTTAAATATAATATCAGTTAAATATGATTGATTTTATTAGATTTTCAAAAATAATTGTTGTTCACTATTGGATATGATTTAGTATAATTTCATATATTTTGTCATCAAAACTTATTTATCTTGTGATGTTGTTCTTGGTGTGAAAATGTATATGAAGAGTCGATGAGTATTATCTACTCTTATTTGAATAGCATGATAACTATTGCCCATGCATTTAGTGTTGTGTTATAATAAATTGTGTAATTTTTCATTTGTTTAACATTTCTTTCACTTTTTCATGATTTAATTAATTAAGTATAGTTTATTATTATACAATGGGCTATCATCGTAAACATGCTGATTTTCTGTATTCAATAATTTGAATCTGTGGTTGTAGTTATGTTTTTCTTGCTTATAAAATTTCGAAAAATAATGCATAAGTTTGATATTAAAAGCATGAAAATTTATTAAAGTATAAGGGATAAATTTAATTTGAAAAATTTTCTATTTTTCAAGTAGAAAATCTCTGATTTTCTTAAATGTAACCTTCAAATTTTTTTTTAATATCCTATGTAATCTGAACCACAACTACATGGATGTGCTATTTTTAGCTTTCCATTTTCAACTAAAAAAACATCTGTAATATCAAATTTTTTTATAAAAACCTCTAATAATAGGTATCCTAAAAAACTTGTATCAACAATAACATCAATAAAGTCTTTTCTGCCAACTAAATTCTTAACAATAACTGTGATTTTGCTATATGTATCATTCATATCATCATTTATAGGAATTATATCACTATTAACTATTATATCTTTTAAATCTCCATTAAATTCTATTGGTTCTTCTTTTAAATAAATTATTTCTTTTATTTCATTTGATTTATCTAAGTTATACTGATTTAACATATTTAAGCTTTCATTCACTGTATTTTTATTTAAATCATTAATATTTGTAAAGATAATCATCTTCTTCAACTCGTTTTCATTATTATTTTAATTACCAAAATTTACTAAAATACACAAATTATTTATATAGTAAATTATATAATTTATTATAATTTATAAAAATATATAACTTTTATTAATAATTATTAAAAATATAATAAAAATTATTAAAAATAAAGATATAATAAAAATCATTAAAAATATAGTCCTTATTGAAAAGTTCTTAAATTTTGAATGATAATTTTATTTATTAAATTATTTAATTTTAAATAAATTATTTAATTTTAAATATATATTTATAAAAATCTATAATTTTAAATTTTAAATAATATAACCAATTTTAAATTAATATAGTTTAATAATATTTATTTTTAAAAAAGTTATTTATTAAGAACTTTATCAAAATTAATATAGATAAATTTTTTAAATTATTAGATAAATTTTTTAAAAATAATAAATTATATGAATAATAAACAAAAAAAAATTGATAATTCATTTTTATCTTAAACTATAATGTTAAATAAATGATTTAAAAAATATATAAAAATATTGAGTCATTATATAAAAACAATAATAGGTAAAAAAAACTATATTTTTATTACTACTTCACAAATATGATTTTATTCATATTTAAAGTTTTTCGTATATCTACATTTAATTGAGAAATAAATAAATAAAAAAATATTGATAATTAACCATAAAATCAATCTTAAATTAATTATCATTTAAAACATTTCAATAAAATCTTAAATTAAGATTTGACATACTGTTATTATTCGTCATCGAAGTGTCTGTTGTCGTAAGCTCCTTCAATATCAGCATCTTTATCAGATGACCAGCCACAAGGACAATCATAAACAATTTTACCATTAACTTCAGATTCAGCACATTCAAGTCCACATACAGGGCATATCATAATTTCACATCCTTAATCTTATTAAACTATTATATCTATAAAATATTTAAAAATATTTTATTAATTATAATATTTTATTAATTATTATATTAATTACTAACTATTTAAATAATTTACCAATATAATAATCTACTATTTATTTAATATATACAATATAAAAGTTTTATGGTATGTTAATATGTCTTAATTAACTATTATTATTTTATATTTCATCCATACTTTATTTCAAACCAAATCTTATGAGAATTATTATTTTGTGTTTGTAATAATTGAAATCATACTCATTTAAAAATCTATGAGTTTTTAAACAATTGTTATTTTATGTTTGTAATAATTGTAAATAGTCATAGGAATGATTAAATAAGTTGAAGGAATAATAATGTTTAAAAAAATCAATGTATTAATCATTGTTCTTTTAATAGTTAATTTATTAGCTACTGGAATTATATTTAATAATGATATTAATAATCATAGTTTAAATTATTCAAAAGATATTAAATATACATTGTATATTGGAACAAATGATAAAGATACTTTTGAACCTATTTCCCAAGCTGAAACTATTGTGAATTCTATTTGTGATAAATATCTCTCAGGATATTCATATAGTAGATGGAATGGATTCTGGAAAAATAGTATGAATCAAACTACTCATGAAAGTACTCTTGTTTATACTTTTTATGGTGTTAGTGAAGAAAACATCACTTCTATTAGTAATGATCTTATTAAAGAACTTAATCAAGAGTCTATATTGGTAGAAAAAGATATTGTTTATTCTACTTATTGTTATGGAAATAAATTATTAATAACCAATAAATAAATTTAAACCAATAAATAAATTTAAACCAATAAATAAATTTAAACCAATAAATAAATTTAAACCAATAAATAAATTTAGGAAAATGATACAATGACTATTAATTTGAATTCAGTGGGGATGAAAAAAGATCAGCAATATGAAACCATTATAAGCACTAAAAATGAAAAGAATGAGAAAA
>JAITOM010000253.1 GCA_031289975.1 Methanobrevibacter sp.
ATCGTTTAAATTTAATTTAAAGAAATAAAAATTATTTCTAATTAAATATTTAATTGAATTTTATAAAATTAATATATAATTTTTAATTTATTAATTTTTCATGATAATTAAATTCTTATTTTATTATTTTATTTATTTTATTTTTTATTTAATTAATTATTTTTATAATAAAATTATTTATATAAAAATTACTTATATTTATAATAATATTAATTAATTATATAATTTTTATTTTAATTAGATGAGTAGTAATTAGCTGATTAGTATTATGCATACTTAGATGAATAGTAACTATATAGAATATATATTAAAGTCATGGTTTGTAATATTTCATGAAAACTGAAAGGATTAAAACAGCAACAAATATAGATAAAGACATTTTAAAGATTATTAAAGATAGATTTAAGTAATAAAACTACACAAATAGATATAATAAATAAATACCTTTGAAAAGCAATTATGAATGAAAAAGACAATGAAATAAAAAATTAAACATATTTACAGAAATAACAGCATTATGAGAAGCACCATAACCAATAAACAGGATTGAATTAGCTAAAAGGATAGAAAATTTATAATTAAAATAATTTATAATTTTAATTATTTGACGGAGAGTATTTATGGATTTTATAAGACCAAGAGGAACAAGAGATTTTTTATTTGATGAAATGGCTAATAGAAAGAAAGTTGAAAATATTTTAAGGGAGGTCTTTGAAAATTATGCTTATAAAGAAGTAAAAACTCCTATATTTGAAAATTTAACTTTATTTACAAATAAATCTGGGGATGAAATTGTTAAGCAACTTTATAATTTTAAAGATAAATCAAACCGTGAAATAGCTTTACGTCCAGAGATTACAGCACCAATAGTACGATTATATCTTAATTCATTGCAAAGAAGCTTGAAGCCCATAAAATTATATTACTTTGGTAGTTGTTTTAGATATGAAAGACCTCAAAAAGGAAGATTTAGACAGTTTTGGCAGTTTGGATGTGAATTAATCGGTGCTAAAAGTCCACAAAGTGAAGCTGAAATAATAGCTATGGCTTATGACTCTCTTAAGAAATTATATGTAAATGCAGAAATTCATATTAATCACTTAGGAATTATACGCGGACTTTTTAATCATTTTAAGATTAATGAAGAATTACAAGAACATATAATGATTTTAATTGATAAAGGAGATAAACAATTACTTGAGGATGGAATAAATGATTTATTAAAAGATAATGAAACCTTCCAAGAAATTATTTTAAAATTATTTGATTCAATTGGAAATAAAAATGTTTTAGATGATATTGAAAAATATCTAAAGGATTATGATAATATAAAAGAATCTTTAAATGAACTTAAAAAATTAACAGAAATGTTAGCTATTTTTGGAGTAGATAATTATAAAATTAATTTATCTGTTGCAAGAGGATTAGATTATTATACTAAAATTGTATTTGAGATATATGTACCTGAACTTAAAAATCAAAAGCAAATATGTGGTGGTGGAACTTATAATTTAATTAAAGCATTTGGCGGTGAGGACATTCAATCCACTGGTTTTGCTTTTGGTTTTGATAGGTTGATGGTAGCTATTAAAGATTTAAAATCTTCATCAAATCTTCAAGTTTTAGTTGCTCCAGTATCTGAAAATACAAGATTAAAATCTTATGAAATTGCTCAAACACTCAGAAGAGCGAATATAAAAACCGAAACAGACTTATTTAATCGTAAGTTCAAAAAGATTCTATCTTTTGCCAATAGTTTAAATGTAAGTAAAGTGATTTTAGTAGGAGAAAAAGATTTAGAAGAAGGAAAAGTCACAGTAAAAAATATGGATTCTGGAAATCAAAAACTTATTCCAATTGAGGAAATTATTGATTACATTAAAGAAAATTTAGATTGATTAAAGAAAATGGTATGGAGTTTACTATGGCAATTGTAGAAATAAAAATAGAAGATAAACTTTTTAAAATTATTAGTGAAATAGCAAAAGAAGAAAATAGAACAGAAAACCATATAATAACTAATCTAATAGAAAAATCTTTGAAAACAAGTAATAATCAAATTAAAAAAACTGTGGATGATTTAATGGTTAATAAAGATAGATATAATCCTAATGCCTCTAAAAAAGAATTAAATTCAATAATTGGAATATTCAAAGCACCAAAAGGATTTAATTCAGTGGAAGCTTTGAATGAGATACATAGGGAGTATTAATCTATGATTTTTTTAGATGTCAGTTTTTTAATAAGTTTGTTTACTAAAGAAGATTATGATTATATGAATGACAATTTAATGATAGTGGATGATAAAAGAAACTATGATGAAGCTATGAAAAAGGTAAAAAAAGATTATCCTGTAAGAATACCTTTCTTTAATTGTGTTTATATGGCATTAATGGAAGACTTAGGAATAAGTAAAATAGCTTCATTTTATGAACATTTTGACGACAGAAAAGAAATAATAAGAATTCATTATTAGTAACTTGGGGTATGAACTTAAAATTCAATGAAATTAAAAAAAAGAGAAAAAATTTTATTAACATCCTATTCTTAAGGTTTAGGTAAACATTTTATTTTTTTCTGAACACTAAAACAGCCACACTTAATACTATGAGTAATAATACTAATGGAAGACCAGTTTTCTCTAAATTTACAGAACTTGGAAACTCTACACTCTCTGCAGTATTATTCTCATTCTCTACAGGATTTGGATTAGCTGAGTTTGGATCTTGATTTGAGGTTATGTTTATTTGACCAATGAACATTTTGTTTGGAACTATTGGAAGTGAAGTACCATTAATAAACTCTTTCTCATTGAAAATTACATTATCAGGCTTTGCTGGACTAGAACAATTAATAAGATTACCATTATCATAGGTCCCATAAACCTTAACCATAGTAGGGTCTCCAGTTTCAATTAGATAGGAGAGAATATCTTTCCTGTTAATACCCCATTTATCAGTTCCATCAAGTTCAATAACTTTATCAATCGCATTTTCCTTAGTAACAGAGGCTATGTTACCTTGACGGAAGCAGTCAGCACCATTGGGAACACTTAAGTATTCTCCTTTCTCAAGTTTACCTATTCTTGAAATATTTTGAATATCCTGATCTTCATTGTAAATACAGAAACCATAAGAACCATCAGGGCTTTTTATAAGAAAATGTCCCATACCACTAATATTTAGCATTTTAAGAGCTAAATCAATATCATCCATAGAAATGGTACCATTTTTACTTATATTATATCCTAACTCTTGAAACTTTTCATTCATAAGTCCATCACTTGTGCCTCCAGTACTTAAACCCCATCCATCCTCAAAGATGGTGACATGAGCAAAATACCCATCATCCGTTTTCTTTTGAACAACAGCATACTCATCATCAAACTTAACCTTTGATATTTGTATGATGGCATCTTCCGTACTGTCTCGTCTGAATCCCCAGGCGGTTATGTTATCATTTACTTGTAAAGTGACTGAACAGCAATCATTAACTATATTAT
>JAITOM010000331.1 GCA_031289975.1 Methanobrevibacter sp.
AAAAAGTCACGAAATGTCGGGTATCGATTTAATTTCAAAATAATGTTTCATGCATAATGATGATTTATAAATATTCATCAGTCTATTTAACATTTGGTTGTGGAAATAAAAGTCGTAAAATCGTTTTTGAAAATCGCAAAAAATGAAAATGAAAATTTCCATCCTCTTTTTACAGTGCCATTTTTTCTAACTTTATTACCTCTCCAACTTGTTAAACCCATATTTGGTTTAGAATTGTCAACACGGCTCACTATAATTTCAGCAGCAGTATAACCTGAATAGCCCAATGCATCTTATTTTGAACAGTTTTAAAAAACATAATGCTAATATCATCAGTTGGATCATAATCAATGCTAGTAGCATAAATATCAGTTATTTTTTGATAAAAACGTTTTTCACTAGTACGAATATCTTGAATTCTGTGAGTTAACTCTTCAAAATAATCAAAAGGTAAATTAGGATTTTTTAATCTTTCATCATCCAAAACAAACCCTTTAACTATGAATTCTCTAATTTGACGAGTTGCCCATTGCCTAAACCTTGTAGCAATTAAACTTTTTATTCTATAACCTACAGAAATTATAATATCAAGATTATAAAATTTTTGTAACCTTTCAACCTCTCGATTACCCTCTTTTTGAACTATTAAGAAATCCTTAATAGTTGAAATTTTTTCCAATTCTCCTTCTTCATAAATATTTTTAAGATGAAGATTAATATTCG
Source organism: Methanobrevibacter sp. (assembly GCA_031289975.1). Lineage (GTDB taxonomy): Archaea > Methanobacteriota > Methanobacteria > Methanobacteriales > Methanobacteriaceae > Methanovirga. Next base: position 724 of record JAITOM010000331.1, read on the forward strand.
GAACTGTTGTTTGGAATAATTCAGCCCACATCTTTTGTGTTAGCCAAACAGTTTCATTTTCAAGGCGAACCTCCAATTTAGTTTCCCCATCTCCATTTTGATAAAAAATTATTTGTGATTTAATTTCCTTTAGTTTATCCTTATTTTTCATATGATTTATTCCTCATTTTAATCAAAATAAGATTACAAAACCCTTGTTTAACATAAATATATATTTTTAAGTTTAAATAATTTTATTAAATTGTAATAAATTCATCAATATTATTAGTTTTTAAGGTTTCTTTAATATTAGTTTTATCACTATCACTTGCAAAACCATTATCTTTAAAAACAACTCTTATAGTTTCTGGTGATAATTTATTTTTAAGTTCAATTAATGGAATAGCTATTTCTTTTGTAATGTTATCATCTAAACAGATTAATAGAGAACCATATCCAATTGAATAAACTTTTTTATTATCAAGGATATATTCTTCAATAGCTAAAGTCAAATCAATTCCATATTTAAGCATGATTTCATAAACAAGATCTAATTCTGTTCTTCCTTCAACAAGATTATTGGTACTATCTATTAAAGTTTGTTCAAGATCATTATAATCTGGATTCCATTTATTTAAATTTGAAGAGTCTAATTTAAAGACTTTAAAACCTATGTCTAAATTTTTGTTATTTGATTCGGATTTTATTTTTTCTCCTGCTCTTCTAATTCTTTCTTTTCCTATTTCTGTAATTGATTTATATCCTGATTTGAAAGCATTAGACTTTTCATCTATTTCTTCAGAAATTTGAACCAATATGAATTTTCTATTGTAATCATCAAAAGAATTCAAATCCATAACTGCATGAGCCATAGTACCAGAACCTGAAAAAAAATCCAATATAATATCATTTTTGTTACTCCCTATTTTTAAAAGATGAGATAATAAATTAACAGGTTTAGGATAATCAAAATAAGCAATACCATCAAATAAATCTTTTATATCCTTTGTACCTTGTGAGGTATTGGTAAATGTTAATAAATTTCTAAATGGAGTATAGTGATTTGCAATCTTTATTTCCCTACTAGTGTCAAAAAATTCATAACTTTTTTGTATTAGCTTTATTTCTCCATAATTATTAGTTTTAAAACATAAATATCCGTTTTTAAGTCCATTAACAATTTTATTTTTGGACCATCTCCAAGTATATTTTTTTAAATGATTTTTATCTCCACCAGGAACCAAACTAAACTCTTTTAGTATCATTCTCTCATCAAAATAAAAAAGAGAACTATCACTAATTTTTTCATCATCTACATAAACATGTTTATTTTTTTTCTCTATCTTAAAGTCTAGAGACTCAGAATATCTAATTCCAGTTTCATCTAAATTTCTTTTATTAAAAAATCCTCTTTCATCCGAAAATTTGTCACTATGATCAAATTTTTTAATTTTAATTTCTTTATTTATTTCAACTAAATTAATATTCTTAGAATAAGATAATATATACTCACAATCAACAGCAATTCTAGAAGAATCACCAGCTCCTCCTGATTTACTTTTCCATATAAATAGAGATACAAAATTTTCTTCACCAAAAATTTCATCACATAATTTTTTTAGGTTGTTTAATTCATTATCATCAATACTAATAAAAATTATTCCTTCATTAGTTAATAAATTCCGTGCTAACTTTAATCTAGGATAAATCATATTTAAATATCTCGTATGATATTTCCCACTATTTTCAGTGTTAGTACTTAATTTAATGCCAATGCTCTCTCTCTCTCTCTCCTGTAGATGAAACTTGTCTAGAAATTTCTAAATAATTTTCTAAATTATCTTTATAATTGTCTGGATATATGAAGTCTTTTCCAGTATTATATGGTGGATCTATGTAAATCATCTTAATTTTTCCATAATATGTTTTTTGGAGAAGTTTTAATACTTCAAGATTATCTCCTTCAATGTAAAGATTCTTTGTTGT
>JAITOM010000397.1 GCA_031289975.1 Methanobrevibacter sp.
AATTTTAAATAATTTAAATATATTCTAATTAATATAAATGATTTTAAATTAATATTTTTTAATAATATTTATTTTTAAAAAAATTCATTTATTAAGAACTTTATCAAAACCACTATACATTAATTTAATAATAGTTTGTTCATTATATTTTATTAAAATATCTTATTATTATAATAAAGAATAGTATTAGTTATTAAAATATTACATACAAATTAAAATTTTTATTTAATTTTATAGATGTTAAATAAAAAATTATTTTTTAAATTGTTAATATTATAATGAGGTTGTCAAAAAGTGTGGAGGTTTTGAAAAATTTTGGATTTTATATATAAATGAAACCTAAAATAATGACAAACCTCCATAAAAGTTTACATCCTCATTATAATACAATGCTGTCAACTTTACAATGCTGTCAACTTAAGAAAATTATTTTTTTAAATTTGAATTGAAATTAAAAATGGAGATTGTATAAACAAGATTTTAGATAAAAATTTTAATCAAGAATTCTTAAGTTGACAACATTTTACAATAACCTTTATATACTATTAAAATAAAATATTAAATTGCAATATTATTATTAAAATTAGAACTATTAATTAGATATTGCACCACCATTATTAGAAATTAAATTGTTTAAAGCTGGGTGGAGCTTTAAGCAATGTCTATTTAGTATTTAACATATTAACTAAGGTTAAGGTTCCAACTGGGATTTTAACCTTTTTTAATCTAGTATTTTCATTTCTACTTCTTTTAATTCTACATAGTTTATATAATTTTTAATAAAATCTAAAAAATTTTAAATTTTAAGATATAATTCTTTGTTACGATTACAATTTTAGTACAAGAATATTTCCCATAACCCTAAAAAAACTGTAAAATTCATTTTTTAGCAAAAAAATAGGGGGATGTGAAAATCCAATTGATAAATTATTTTTCCAACTTTTTATTTAAATGTAGGTATAATTAAAGTCCTTTTTTAACATTGCATTGATCTTATAAAGTCCTCAAAATATTTTAAAAAATTAAGTATTATAAATATTAAATAAAGTAGTATATCTTCATAAGTTGGATTTTTCACAGCCTCAAAAATAGGTATATTATGACTCTGTCAAAAATTCAGGTGACAAGTTTTAAAATCATGAATACTAAAAAATGGGTTTTCTATTTTGCAGTGCCAATCTGAACTCGAAACCCTATCTATTTTGTAATTAAAACAATTGTTATTAAGATATTATAACAATTGTTATCACCAAATTTTTGACAGAGTCTTATTATATAGTATGAAACACTCTATTTTTAGTATTTTTAAGAAAACACGGATTATAATAGCTATTCATTCTTTATTTAAGATTTAAATAGATTATAGGTCTTATAGAACTATTATGTAACTGGGATAGTTCTATCTTCTATTACTCAATTAGAAACTATAACTTAGCTATTTAATATTTCATTAATAAATATTAAGAAACTCCTTTTTTATGAATATTTTATTAAATGTTTCTTGAAATATTTAAAAATTTTAATCTTATTATTTGATCCTTTGGTTTAATGAAATATTTTTTTGCAATGAAAGCAAAGGAAAAAATAAATATTATTTGATCCTTTGGTTTAATGGAATTTCTGCTTTAATTCCTATGTTTTAAAAACTAAGTATAAAATAAAGGTTTTTCACCCATCATCCTCCCATACTACTAACTTCAAATATTTAAACTTTAACCATTTTTTCTCCTCGGACTTTTCCTACTGATATGTCAATTAAAAGATTGAAAACTTTTTATTCAAAAATTCACCCCATAAATTTAATTTAACTCATTTTTATTAATACACTCATATTAATACAGTATTTTAATCCTTCATTCTTTCTTTAATAGTCTTATAATGCAATTAAAACATAGTAAAATTCACTCTTTTTCCATCAAAACACCTATTTTAAGATTCTAAATGAATCATAACAAAAATGAAAATATTTATAAGTTATATGGTTTATAAGTTATATTATTAATAATATAATTGTCAATGGAATAAAACTTTATTTAAATGAATAATGATAAAAATGGATGCATTTCATGAATTCTTTTGAAAATACTTTTATATCACTCATTATAATGATTTTTTTAGGTTATCTATTAAAAAAATCAAAATTTTTAAAATCTGTGGATGCTAAACCTTTAAATATAATATTAATAAATATATTATTGCCGTGTATGATTTTCATGGCTTTATATAGTGAAAATACTGCTATTTTTTCAAAATTATCCATGATGCCTTTTATTCCTTTATTTCCAGCATTATTTGTTGGTTTATTTACTTTTATAATATTAAAATTTTATAGTTTTTCTAAAATTAAAATATTAGGTTTTATATCTGCTGTTATTTTAGGTAATACTGCATATTTGGGGTATCCTATTGTTTCAGGTATTTTTGGAGATGATGGTTTAGTAAGGGCAATATTTTTTGATATATCTACACCAATACTCTTTTTATTTTTAAGTATAATTTTAATAATTAGCAGTGGAGGTAGTCTAAAAGATAGTTTTAAAAAGGTTCTTGGATTCCCAGTTCTTTGGGGTGTTAGCTTTGGGATTATTTTTAATATTTTTAATATTCCTATAGGCGATGTTTTAGAAAATACTATCAAAAATATTGGTGTAGCAACTGTTCCATTAGCTATGTTCTCTTTAGGGTTATCCTTAGATTTTAGTAGAATGAAAAAGAATATTAAAATCGTAAGTTTCATTTCATCAATTAAACTCATATTATATCCTTTATTATCTTTTGTAGTTGTTATATTATTGAATTTAACGGAATTAGAATTTAAAGTTGGCATTATTGAATCAGCTAGGCCATCTTCAATTCTTTCACTTATTTTAGCTAGTAATTATGGTCTTGATCATGAATTAGTTGCTGATTGTATTTTTCTCTCAACAATTCTTAGTTTTATTACATTACCAATTATTATTAGCTTACTTTGAACAATTATATTATACAATTGTTATAGTATTTCGCTTAACTTTATTAACATAATAATATTCCATTAAATTTTTAAAAAAGTTTAATATATCTTTAAATTAAAATTTGAATAATTTAAAGAATAATTTTTAATAAAAATTTTTAAATAGGTGTTACAAAAGTTTAGAGAAATACTATATTAATTAATTATCATTAAGGGTCGAGAAACAATTCTATTAAAGCTTTTCTTAGAATATAATCCTTAATTTTATATTTATTTCTGCAATGAATTATTTTTATTACTAATATTTCAATTAATCCATTTTTAGCAATTAATAAATTTTAGTTAATAGTGCGAATCATGATATAATCACTGTTTTATAAAATAATTTTCGTGACTTTTTTATTTATAGTGTATGAAATAATGTTTGTAAGTAATGAAATTTTTTAAATTACATAATAAATGTCAAATTTTTAATTAAAAAAATTATAATTATTATTTTTAAAAATAAATAAATAAAAAT
>JAITOM010000400.1 GCA_031289975.1 Methanobrevibacter sp.
TAAAAATAAAGAAATAAAAATTATTATTTAAAAAATTAATTTAATATTTATTGAAATTTTTAAAAATAAGATATTTAAAAATAAATGATTAATTACAAACATTTTTTATATCACTATAATTTATAAAATACAATTATAAATAAGTTATATAAATAATAAAAATCAAAAAATTTTATAAATAAAAAATAACAATTTATTTATATCTTAAACTATTATAGAATTATAAAATTTATTGAATTATAGAAATGGAATTATTGGAAGAAAGGATAGTATGATTGAATCATATGAAAAAGCAGGAAAAATTGTTTCAAAAGTTAGAAATGATGCATCAAAATTAATAAATGATGGTTTAGCTATTATAGACTTAGTTGAATTTGTTGAAAATGAAATAATTAAAGAAGGTGGGGGAATAGCTTTCCCATGCAATGTCTCTGTAAATGAAATAACGGCTCACTACACATCTCCACCAAATGATGAAAATATTATAACTAGTGGTGATTTAGTTAAATTAGATTTAGGGGCTGAAGTTAATGGATATATAGCTGATTCTGCAATTACAATAATTGCAAAAGGAGGCAATGATTTAAGTGATGATGAAACAAATAAAAATGAAAGCTTAATAGAAGCATCTGATGCTGCTTTAAATGTAGCTATTAGTACAGTTAAAGCTGGGGTTGAAGTTAAAGATATTGGTGCTGAGGTTGAGAAAACAATTACTGACTTAGGTTTTAGCCCTATTCGAAATCTTGCAGGACATAGTTTAGAACAATGGAATTTACATTCTGGATTATCAATTCCTAATGTTAAAGATAATCGTGGCGAAAAATTAGAAGAAGGGGATGTTTTAGCTATTGAACCTTTCGTAACCGATGGAGTAGGTTACGTTGTAGATATACCTACAGTAAATATCTTTAAATTTTTAAAAAATAGGTCTTTTAGACTTCAATACACAAAAAAAGTCTTAAATCATATTAAAAGAAATTATCCCTACTTGCCATTTTCATTTAGATGGTTAACAGAGGAATTTAATTCAAACAGACTTAATAATTCTATAAGAGAGTTATCTGATTCAATGGCTATTTATCCATACCATACATTAAGAGAAAAAAGTGGTGCATGGGTAGCACAAAAAGAACACACCGTTATTGTAGAAAAAGAAGGTTGTTATATTACCACTGTTTAAGTATAGTGTTTTACCTAAAATTTATAACATACATGATATTTATAAACTTTATTAGCAATCTTTTAAATTCATTTATATTAAAATTCAATGATTTTTATGAATATAAATATTATAAAAGTTTGATAAAACACTATAATATAAAAAAAACTTTCAATTATCTAAATAATAAACTTTTACCATATATTTCGCATTATCTAAACTATTAATAATCAAGATAATTAATTTGAGAGTTTATTAATTAAATGTTTAGATAATCTTTTAGATATGGCTAAAATAGCTACTATTGGTGGTGCTCCTGGTGCTTCAGGAATTACACTTGCATCGGAAACATATAGTCCTTCATAATCTGTTTTAAGATTGGTGTCAACTATGTCTCCTATGGCTGCTGTTCCTCCTGGATGAGCTCCTCTTAAATGGGTTGAGGTAATCGTATTTGGATCAACACCCGCTGCTACTAAAATAGCTCCAGCTGTTGCAGCTCCTTCTGCAATAAATCTAACATCTTTTATTGTATTCTCTTTAATTATTTTTCCATCTACAATTTTCCCATGATTATCATCAGGAATTTTAACCATTACACTTAATATATCTTCTTTTTTAATATTATCATCATTTAAATTTTGATTAAGTATAATTGAGTAATGAGGAGCAAGAACAAAATTGTTACCTATAAACAAAGCATTCATTGTTACTTCACTACTATAATTTATATTTTTTAAAACTCCTCCGACTGTAACGAATGGATCTATAAATAATTTTTCACCTGCTTTTAAACCTAATTTTTGAAGTATAATAGCTGAGTTAATAGCTCCTGCTGATAGTACAACAATATCTGATTCTATGGTTTTTACAGAGTCATCTTTATACTTAACTTTAATGCCTTTAACTGCTTTATTTTCTGTTAAAATATCTGTTACTTCAGCTTCACTTATTAATTCCGCCCCATTTTCAATAGCTATTTTAATAAAATCTTTTGATGTCCATTTAGCATCGTTAGGACATCCCCACGCACATTTACCACATTGCGTGCATTCTTCTTCTCTAATGAATTTTGGCATTTTTATTACTGATAATCCTATTGATTTAGCAGCTTCCATGAATTTTTTGGTTCCTTCTCCAAAGTGACTGTCATCTAATTGATGAACACCAATTAATTCTTCTACTTCATCTAATTCTGCTGATATATCTACACCATATTCTTTTAATTCTTCTTCAAGAAGTCTAACAGCATTCCCAGCTGCCACTACACTTGATCCTCCAACACAACATGTTTTAGATAGATCCAAATAATCATCTATTTTATCATAATACTTATATGAATCTTTTACATCAGCTAAAGGACCTTTTTCTACAATAGTTACTGGAATATTAGATTTTGCAAGTTCCATAGCTATTATAGCTCCACCTACTCCAGTTCCAACAATCAATACCATTAAATTTCACCTTTTAGATTAAAATCATTTAATATTATTTATTACTACTAATTTTTATTAGCAATATTTTCATATTATAATATTTTAAATTTTTAAATTTTATTAAATTATAACAATTGTTATTTAAGATATATGTTGTATATAAATACTACTATTTTTAAATTAGAAAAATGAAAGATAAAAACATCCAGACTATGCAAGAATTATGAAATAGTTGAAAGATATGTATTATCTCATGAGAATAGGTATTTCTACATGCATATACTACAAATTTAATAATTTTCCCATTGAAAATAATTGTTGTCCACTCTATTAGAAAAATCTATGATTTTCCGTTTCTATAGTGGTGTAAAAAATGTTTGTAATTAATTATTTATTTTTAAATAGTTTATTGCTAATTTTACACTGCCAATAATTAATAAATCTGTTTATAAAAAGAAGTATTGTATGGATTATAGTATAATTAATTAAATAATTTAAAAAGAAAAAGAAAATAAAAAGAAGAAATTAAAATAGAATATCTATCCAATTAGAATGGAACAGGTAATCCCATTTCAACTCTCTTCTTAATTTCGTCACCAGCTTTTGATTTTTTACCATCAGAAAGTTTTTCTAATATGCCTAATCCTGGTTTTACATTATCCATTGGTTTGGTTTCAATAACTCCAGCTTCAACAGCTTTAGCGAATATTGAATTACCATTATCGGTCCTTGTTAAAACTGTAGACCATCCATCAGGACTACCAACAGATCCAGTTGAAACATCAGCTAACTCAGCAGTATAATCTTTACATATATTACAACCTGCTTGTTCATATCCATGAGTTTCTTTTAATGGAAGTGAAAGGTTTTCTTCATCTGTGTATGCCCAGAATTTTCCTTTTCCAATATCCATTTTTAAAGTCATGTCCATTGAAGAGTGTAATTTTTCATTGACAAATGTTTCAAGAGATGCATATGGGAAGTTCTCCATACAGAAAATACCAACAACAAATTTAATCTTATCAGCTAAGAATCTTGTTGAAAATGGGTATGATTGCATTTTTCTTATTCCCATTAATTGACATGGAATTGCGACAGTTCCTACTCTTTCAAGTCCATATTGTCTTACTGCAACTTTCAATGCCCATACATTTGGTGAAAATGTATATTTGGTTCCTGCAGCAGCGATAATTTCATCGGATGTTAAAGCAACAAGTGGCTCTGGTTTGAACATTTCTTCTGTAGGTCCTGCAACAACAGCACCTTCAATGATTTTTTCATCCAATGCATAGGATAATAATGCTGTTACTATTCCACCATCTTGAGATACTTTCTGAATTGCTTTATCAGTAGCTTTTGCAGAAATAGCATCTTTATAAGTACCTAATACCATCTTTATTCCTCCTATAGCCCTAAATCCTGTTTTATACGTTCTTCAGGGAACCAAGAACGTGGACAGTGAACAGAACAGCTACCACATTTAACACATCTATTTTTATTACATTCAGGTCTACCTTGATTCATTGTAAGAGCTCTTGTTGGACATGCCATTGCACAAGTTCCACAACCAGTACATAATGCTTTGTTAACCACGTTTGTTTGTAAGTCACAACCACAGTTTAATGAACATTTAGATAAATCTATCATCGGTTGTAAATAATCCATATCTCCACCAATTAAAGCAACAACTGATTTTGCAATTATTTCTGGAGAAGCTGGACAACCTGGAAGTGCAAGATCAACTGGTACTAAATCAGAGATCGGTACAAATGATTCATGTTTAGGTTGAGCTTGTTGTCCACCTCTACTGAATCTTGTAAAACATCCATTTTTAGCACAAGACCCAAAAGCACATACCAATTTTGCTTTTTTTCTTAATTCATAAAGTTCTTTTAAACTATGTTCATCTTGTAAACAGACTGACCCTTCTACAAGAGCTAAATCCATTTCAGGCATTGGGTTTTCATCGTCCCACCAAACATCTACTAAAGTTTGGCCATAAACTACATCTACCATATTTGTAAGTATTTCTGCGAGAATATCATAGTTTTCACTTAATGACATTATCTCTCCAGTACATCCACTTAAGTGAAAGTACCCTAATCTTGGTTTCTCAGCCACTTTTTCAACCTCCTGTTGAGATTCTTCTTTTTTTGGCTTTTCAATTGGTTTAGCTTCTATTTTTTGGTTTTCTTCTATTTTTGGTTCACTTCCAACTCCGAAAAGCCTTTTTAATTTTTCAAACATTGCTAAACCCCTAATTCTTTTAAAATCATATCAATGGCTTCGGGAATTGCCTTTTCAACAGGTTCTGTTAAACCCATTTCTACATCAGGTGCAGAGATTTCTTTTGGTTTGCAACCAACAATAACAACTTCAATATCTTTGGCTAATTCATGTAATGGTTCTTCAACAGGCCATGTGTGTGCATTTTGATACACTCCCTTTGGCATGTCATACGGAGAAAATATTTTAACTGTGCCTGGTTTGGCATCGAATTCAACGACATCAACAACAATTAATTTTTTCCATTTCTCATCTGGAAGTGTGAAAATAAAGTGTGTTGCTCCAGTACCAGCATCAACAAACATGGTCTCTTCTGGCATGTCTTTATCAGCGAAGTATTCTTCTAATGCATTAATTACAGATGGACCAAAACCATCATCTTTGAAAAGGATGTTTCCACATCCTACAACCAATGTCTCTACATTATACGGCATTTTATTCCCTATGAATCAATTTATATTCTTACCATTTCATCTTTAACAACACTTTTGTCCTCATCATCAACTACCATTACATGAGTAGCACAGGATAAACAAGGATCATAAGCTCTGATAACATGAGCTCCCCATTCATGATGGAAACCTTCAGTTGCTGGACCCATAGTTGGAATATTCCAAGTAGTAGGTACTAAAGCACTGTAAAATCCGACTTTGCTATCAACAACTTGTGCTAAATGTACATCAAGCCCTCTTGGAGCTTCAATAGCACCAATACCTAACTTATTTGTACCTCTTATGTCAACATCAGCTAAAGTAGGAGCAGAAGTGTCTAATTCATCTAAAATTTCAATAGCTCTTGATAAGTATGTTTTCATTTCTAAAGCTCTTGATACATGCTGTGCAATAACACCTTTTTCTGTGAAGCCTCTGAATTTAGCAGCTCTTGCTCTTGGACCTGCTTCAACATTAACTCCATCAAATAATGGAATTGTTGTACAAGCACGTTTACCAACTTCAGGATCATCATACCAACTTTCAGGCATTATTTCAGTGAATCTATCTAAATCAAAGAAGTTTCTATCACCATAAATATTAGAACTCGCAAATAATGGTTGATTAACAATACCTAAACCTTTAGGGAAACCTTTTTTTTCAACTAACTCTAAGATTAAATCAACATGTGCATTAACTTTAGGAACTAAAGCTTTTAATCTTGTGTACAATTTTCTCCTTGCAAGTTCAGAAATATTTCTTGCCATTCCTCCAACTCTTACATCAGATGGGTGAATACCTTCACCAGCTACCATATCTACAACATATTGTGCATTTTTTCTTATTTCACCAACACTGTTAACAGCAGTAGCAAATAATTCTTCAGGTACAATATCAGTAGCTATTAAGAAATGATGTATAGCATGACTATTAAGATTACTTGCAGATAAAGTAAGCTCTCTCAATAACTTTGCAGCTTTAGGAAGGTCAATATCTAAAGAATCGTCCACTGCTTCAACAGAAGCTAAAGTATGTGGAATTGGACAGACACCACAGATTCTTTGACAGAAAACAGGAGCTGTCTCAGGAGCTTTCCCTGTAACCATCTTCTCTAAACCTCTTACAGGAGTGATACTAAAGTATCTTCCTTTGGTAACTATCCCTTCATCGTCGACTTCCATAACAAGCTCAGCATGTCCTTCTTGTCTTGATGTAGGAGATATAACTATTTTTTCGCTCAAATGTGTCACCTCAATTTCATTATCGGATAATGATTTATTCATAATCCAATATAATTATTACTTTAGTTTTTCATGTATAAATAAACTTTGCCTTATGGAAAAAAAAGAAAGATTTATATAATAGATTATTAATTTAATACTTAATTTAAATAGATTATTATTTAAAAGATGTTAGTATTACTTAACTTAAATTTTTAATAATTAAAAAATAAAAAACGATTAAAAATTATGTATTAATTAATATGAAAAAGTATTATTAATAGTGAAAAAGTATTATTAATAGTCATTTTGGAAAAGTTCTTAAATTTTGAATAATAAATTTTTTTTATTAAATTATTTAATTTCAAATATCACTTTATAAAAATCTATAATTTTAAATTTAGATATATGTTAATTAATATAACTAATTTTAAATTAATATTTTTATAATATATAGTGTATGAAATAATGTTTGTAAGTAATGAAATTTTTTAAATTACATCATAAATGTCAAATTTTTAATTAAAAAAATTATAATTATTATTTTTAAAAATAAATAAATAAAAATT
>JAITOM010000050.1 GCA_031289975.1 Methanobrevibacter sp.
ACTGGATTTTTATATATGATTAAACGATTTTTTTCATCTTAAAACAATATTTAAAGATGTGATATCAGAAAATAAGTATTATAAAATACTTATGGACTTATGGAATATACCCTTAAAAAATATCTTTTGTGTAATTACTGGCACAAATTTAATACAGTCGATTTAATCAAATGTAAATTCAATTATTACAACAATTGAATCAAAAAAATATAAAATAATTATTCAATACTTAAATTTGAATGATTAAATAATTTGTGCCATTAAATTGTCATAAGTATAGAATTATAGTCTTGGAAGTTTATGCAAGAGTTTTTCCTGAACAGAAAGTTAGAAGTCATAAGTATAGAGTTATAGTCTTGGAAGTAAATTTTGTAATTAATGGAAAATTTTTAAAGTCTAAAAAGACTAATTTTAAAAATAATGAATTATTAAAATAATTAAGAATTATTAAAGGTGTTTTATGATTAATAAGGAATTAACTAACAAATATATTGTTTCTAAATCATTTAGGTATTACTTATTTACCACGACTATAGGGATAATTGCAGCTTCAATAGGCATGATTGTAGATGGTTTGGTAATTGGTAACTTCATGGATTATAATGCAATAGCAGCTTATGGGTTGTGTTCTCCTGCACGTATGGCTTTAACTGCTCTGACGGCAATCTTTGCAAATGGAGGGACAATCTTAGTTTCTCATTATATTGGTAGAGGAAATAAGGATAAAATCAATCAAAGTTTTACAATTGTAATTCTATCATCAATTATAGTATCCTTAATAATATCAGTCTTTTCCCCTTTTTATGTGAATTTTTTGGCAGTTATCTTAGGGGCTAAAGGAATAATAATACCGTTGACAAGTGATTATATGTTGGGTTTGCTTATTGGAACAACTCCTTATTTAATCTCTCAGGTTTTATTTTATTTTATTCGTCTTGATGGTTCCCCTAAATTATCTCTAATTTCTGTAGCAGTAATGACTATTGTTAATATTAGTTTAGATATACTTTTTGTAACAGTTTTTAATTTTGGAATGTTTGGAATAGGAATTGCAACATCTATAAGTTATCTAATAGCCGTTTTCATTTCTCTATTTCACTTTTTCTCTAAAAAAAATTCGTTTCATTTAATGAAATTTGAAAATAAAAGTGATGTATTTAAAATTTTAAAATTTGGTTATCCAACTTCACTGAATAGGATTTACACTGCTTTACGAGCATATGTTACTAATAACCTTGCATTTTGGGTTGGTGGTGGAGTTGTATTGGCAGCATTGTCTGTGCAAACTAATGCTAATTTATTATTTAGTTCAATACCTATGGGTGTTGGAATGACCACTATGCTTTTTAGTGGAATATTTTTTGGAGAACAAGATAAGAAAGCATTAAGAGACACATTATCTGTATCTTTAAAGTATGGGTTAATAATAATTACATTTATAACTTTCATAATTCTGATTTTTTCGCCTATGATCACAAGACTTTTTCTTAAAGATCCAACAGCTTTTTTAACTGCATCATTTTCTTTTAAAATGTTATCTTTATCATTACCACCTTCTATGGTCGCAGTAATCCTTTTAAATTATTATAATAGTGTAAATAACATATTTTATGCGAATTATATAGCTTTCGCCCATAGTTTCTTATTCATGGCATTGTTTGCAGGAATTTTAACTCCATTAATAGGTCAAAATGGTATATGGTTTTGTTTTGTATTAGGTGAAGTATTCACATTAATTGGATTGGTTATAGTAATAAAGATTAAGGAAGGATTTTGGCCAAAATCAATCAACGATTTACTCTTATTAAATGATGATTTTGGTGAAGGTATCCTTAATAATTTTAGTATTTCTTTAGAAAATAACATGGATAGTGTAATGGGATTATCAAATAAAATTTCTCAATTTGGTGAGGAAAATAATATTGATTCAAATTTAATTAGTAAACTCTCTTTGTGTGTAGAAGAAATGGTGGGAAATATAATTAAACATGGATTCAAATCATCCAAAAAACGATATATTGATATTAGAATTATTTTAACCACCAAAAATACTGTAATTTTCCGTATTAGAGATGATGGAATACCTTTCAATCCGATTGACTATGCTAATAAAAATGAATTTTCTAAAAATTCTATGGGTATTCACATGATTCAAAAAATATCAAAGAATATTGATTATAGAAATACAGTAGGATTAAATAATTTAACTATTACATTAGATACTACTGAAAAAGCATCTTTAATAGGTAATAAAGCACTATTGCCAAATTGAAATTTATTTCTTTTTTTTTTAAATCGTTTTTATCTTACAAAATTGGTAACTATACTCCTGTTAGTATTTAAATATTTTTAACTCAATTTAATTGATAATCATACAATTTACACATATTTTAACATTATTACTAGTTATTTAATCATTAATTAGACTTTTAAGTGTTTATTTAACATTATTCAGAATAATATCTTAATATTTGATCTTACATTATTGTATACTTATTAAATTATTCTTTATTTCAGAATTTTATAGTTTATAGTCAAGAACCAATTTTTGGTATTTTTAAAATTTTTTAATTTTACTAAAATATAGAGGAGTGTAAAGATGTTGGGTCATGACTAAAAAATGATAAAATATCAATCATCTCAATTTTGATAATAATTTAATTCTGTAACTTTAATTTATGGTTTTCAAACATATTATAGTGTATGAAATAATGTTTGTAAGTAATGAAATTTTTTAAATTACATCATAAATGTCAAATTTTTAATTAAAAAAATTATAATTATTATTTTTAAAAATAAATAAATAAAAAT
>JAITOM010000075.1 GCA_031289975.1 Methanobrevibacter sp.
TTTTTTATTAAATTATTTAATTTCAAATATTAATTTATAAAAATCTATAATTTTAAATTTTAAATAATATAAATTTATTTTAATTAATATAAATAATTTTGAATAAATATATTTTAATAATATTTATTTTTAAAAAAATTATTTATTAAGAACTTTATCAAAACTACTATAATTTAAAAAATAATAATTAAAAATTAAATTTTATATTTAAATAAGTTTAATTTGTTATAAAAGTAAGTTTGGACTCACCATATAAAATTTCATTCTAATTTTTGAAAAAATTAGATATGATAGAAAAGTATTTATATGATTAAAAATTAACATTATTGTATGATTAAAAATTAACATTATATCCTTTAATGTTTATATAAACTTAATATAATGTTATTAATTATGGCTCATGCACACGACACATTGCAAAATTTTTAATTAAGTTAAATTGAAAATAGCTATAATTATTTTAGATATATTTGCATTATTTACTAATATAATCAAGATATCTGTATTTAATTTAATTGATTTTATAAATTTTATCAAATTTGTCATATATTAGGTGTATGAGCCTTAATTATAATTTAAAATAGTCATTGGAAAATTAATAATAAATAAAAGAAGTGTTTTAATGAAATGTGTTATTCCAGCTGCAGGTTTAGGTACAAGGTTTCTTCCAATCACTAAAGCCCAACCAAAAGAAATGTTACCAGTATATGATAGACCAACCATACAATATGTTATAGAAGAAGCTGTTGCATCAGGTATAGATGATATTATCATTGTAAATGGTAAAGGTAAAAGATCAATTGAAGACCATTTTGACAGGTCTTTTGAGTTAGAAGAAAGTTTAAAAGAAAAGGGTAAATTTGATATTTTAAAAACAGTTAATGAAATATCTAACTTAGCAGATATTTTCTATATTAGGCAGAAAAAGCAAAAAGGGCTTGGCGATGCTATTAATCATGCGAAAAGACATATAGGTGATGAGCCTTTTGCAGTTATGTTAGGTGATATCATTACAAAATCAGATAGACCCTGTACTAAACAGCTAATAGATTTATCTGAAAAATATAATTCATCAATTGTTGCTGTAGAAAAAGTTCCTAATGAAAAAGTTGAAAAATACGGTATAATAGGTGGAAGCGAAGTATCTAATGGAGTATATAACGTTGATACACTTGTTGAGAAACCTAAGCTTACTGAATCGCCTTCTAATTTAGCTATTATTGGTAGATATGTTTTATATCCAGAAATATTTGACCATATTGAAAATACTGAAGTTAGTGTTGGTAATGAGATTCAACTAACTGATGCAATGGCTAAATTAGATCTTTTATATGCTAATGTTTTTAATGGTAGATCATATGATATTGGGAATAAAATTGATTGGTTAAAAACATCCATAGAATTTGCATTAGAGGATGATGAATTTAATGATGTATTATTAGATTATATGCATGAGATAGTAAAATAAGATTTTTAACAAAAAAAATTAAATTAAATATATAATAATAAAAATTAATAATTAATGGTAAAGGATGGTTTTAAAATGGTAACGGTTAATAATAAAAATAAATCACACACTAAGGATTATACTTCATCTAAGATTCAAATATCTAAAGATAGACCACACAAGGATAAGTTTTCTAAATATCCATCCTCATCTAAACAACATTCAAACAAAAGGCACAATATTAATCATTCACAAAACAACCAACACAATGTCAGCTCACAAAATAATAAATCATATAAAAGTTCATCGCCTAAGACTCATACTCCTAACAGTTCTCTGATCAATGATTTAAAAAATGAGATTAAATCTTTAAAAACTCAAATAGCCGAACAAAAGAAAGAAAGTAGAAATGAAATTTCAGATTTAAAAAAGAAAATTTTCAGATTGCACAATGAAAAATCTAAGGTATCAAGGAATGTTGAGATAAACGAAGTTAAAGAAATAGACCATAAACTTAAAGATGTTGAAAAACTTAAACAAGATTTATTAAAATCTCAGCATAAAAATACCGTTATTAAAGATATTCTTGATGAAACTCGAGAGGATATAAATTCTTTAAAAAAGGATAAGGAAGAATTAATAGCTATTATTGAAGATTTTGGCAGTTTAGGATTTATAGATGCTTTTAAACATAAAAAACCTGATAGCTATTATGAATTTTTTAAAAAATAGATAACATTCAACTCGATTTTTTGAAGATTTATTTATATTCTTGATTATTAGATATTAGGATTAATAATTGGTGTTTTATTGAAGAAAATTGTTCGTTCACCTGGTTCTGCAACTATTGTTAATGCAATAGCTACAGGATATGGATCTGCATTTGGTATTAACTTAGATATAATAGCTAAAGGAAAATTAATTTCATCAAAGATTAAATGCTCAACAGATGTTAACACTGATACTAATTTAATGGAACTATCTGCAAAAGAAGTTATTAATTATTATGGGGTTAAAACAGGAGTAGACATTGATATTGAATCTAAACTTCCTCAATGTTCAGGTCTTTCAAGCAGTAGTGCATTATCAAATAGTGTTGTTAGTTTAATAGCTAATTTAATTAGTGAAGAATTTGGTTTAAAATCATTAACAGATGAAGAAATCATTAATTTAGCTATTGATGCATCTCTAAAAGCTAATGTTACTATAAATGGAGCATACGATGATGCTACTGCTTCATACTTTGGAGGAATAACAGTTACCAATAATCTTAAAAGAGAAATTATTCTTAGAGAGAAAATTGAAGAGTATAATATCCTAATATATATGCCGAATACGGTTTCTTTAACTGTAGATTCTAATGTGGAGAAAATGAAATTATTATCTCCATTAGTTGACGTTGCTTTTGATTTAGCATCTAAAAAAGAATACTTTAAAGCTTTGACTTTAAATGGACTTATTTATTCAACATCCTTAGGTTTTGATTCTAAGATAGCTTTAGATGCTCTTGAAAATGGGGCTTTAGCTTCTGGACTTTCTGGAACTGGTTCAGCATTTGTAGCAATATCTGATAATCAGTATAAAGATGATATTTTTGATGTTTGGAGTTCTTATCCAGGTAAAGTTCTTGAAACTCAGGTGGACAACATTGGAACTAAATTAACTTCTAAATAAATTTAAATTCCAAATAATTATAATAATCATTTATTTACTTACAAACATTATTTCATACAATATGTATTAAATAAATTATAAACTGATATTATGAATGAAGATAAAGTTAAAGTTCATACTGAAAAAGAAGCTGAAAATTTACTTAATAGCTCAAGAAAAAAGATCGATGAAATAGATCAAGAAATTTTAGAGCTAATTTCAAAAAGAACATCATTTGCTAAAGATATTATAATCTCAAAAAAAATTTTACATAAGAATATTCATGATGAAACAAGAGAAAAAAAGGTTTATGAAAATATTAAAAAGAAATCTATTGAAAAAAATATAAATGAAGATATTATTTTTCAAATTATGTCCTTATTAATGAAATTAAGTAAAGATGCTCAAGA
Source organism: Methanobrevibacter sp. (assembly GCA_031289975.1). Taxonomy (GTDB): domain Archaea; phylum Methanobacteriota; class Methanobacteria; order Methanobacteriales; family Methanobacteriaceae; genus Methanovirga. The sequence continues at coordinate 3,511 of JAITOM010000075.1, forward strand.
AGAAGAATAATAAACAAGTAAACATATAATTTGATAACTTACAATTATTATAATGTTATTTCACCTATTACTATTTTTTTCTAAATTCACTGGATTAATTAAAATTTAGACTTCATAGAAATACAATTGAAATAAAGAAATAATTAATTAGCTCTGCCATGGATTTTATGGGCTTTTGCAAGATGTCCTGCTGAAAGTGCAGCCATTAAAGATAATTCTCCACCTAAAACTGTACCCACTATAATTTCTGCAAGTTTTTCTACTTTTCCAGAACCATAACAGCCTAAGATTTTTAAAGATTCAGTTGCAGTTTCAAGGGAAGTTCCTCCACCTACTGTTGCAATAGGTAAATCAGGAAGTGTCACTGAAAAATAAAGGTTTCCATTTCTATTTTCTGCTGTAGTAATTCCAAGACTGCCTTCAACAACATGAGCAATGTCTTGACCTGTTGCTAAAAATAAACCAGCCACAATATTTGCATAATGAGCATTAAACCCCATACTACCAGATATAGCAGAACCAATAAGATTTTTTATAGTGTTGACTTCTTCTATAGATTTTGCAGTGGTTTTAAGTTTGCTATGAACAATTTCTTCAGGAATAAGTATATCAGCTATTAAACTTTTACCTCTACCTTCAATTAAATTAATATTAGATGGTTTTTTATCAACACAAGCATTACCACTTAATGATATTATTTCACCTGAGGTTTCCTCTTCTAAAAATTCTAAAACCTTTTCAGTAGCTATTGTAACCATATTCATACCCATACTATCTCCTGTAGAGTAATTAAATCGTGGATAAACATAATTCCCAGCAATAAGAATAGGGTCTATTTTTATAAGTTTCCCATGTTTAGTGGTGGTTTCAGCTATTTCCTTTAATTTTAAAAAATTATTTTCAATCCAAATCTTAATTTTATATGATTCCTGAATTGATTTAGTTCTTATTACAGGTGCTCGTGTCATTTTATCATCAATAATTAATGTATTTACTCCACCAGCTGCAGTTATAACAGAACAACCCCTATTTATTGAAGCAACTAATGCACCTTCAGATGTTGCAATAGGTATGTAAAATTCTTCTTCGGTATGCTTTCCATTTATTTTTAATGGACCAGCTATTCCAACAGGTATCTGAACAGTACCAATGGGATTTTCAATATTTTTTTGACTTGCTTTATCCATATTTAAAGCATATTTGGATATATTTTCTAAATTAATTTTACTAATTTTTTCCATATACTCTCGTCTAATATCTGTTGCATCAGAGCTTGAAAATAGTTCATCAAGTTGATACATTTTAATTTCGCCATTTTCAAGTTTTTTAATAGCATCCCTTTTTTCCATAGTATTGCCTTAATTATTCCTATCATATAGCTAATCATAATTGTTTAATAATATCTACGATTTGTGATGGTGTTTTTGCTATATTCACACCAACACCTCTAAGAGCTTCAATTTTATTCTTTGCTGTACCAGTATTACCTTCAATTATTGCTCCAGCATGTCCCATTCTTTTACCTGGAGGTGCTGTTATACCAGCTATATACGATACCACAGGCTTAGAAACATTCTCTTTAATATACTCGGCAGCTTTCTCCTCAGCACTTCCACCAATTTCACCAATCATAACTATATAATCTGTCTGTTTATCATCCTCAAATTTTTCAAAAACTGCAGAATAATCAATTCCAATGACAGGATCTCCTCCAATCCCTAAACATGTGCTTTGACCAATGTTTGCCATTGTAAGTTGACTTGCAATTTCATAAGTTAAAGTACCACTTCTTGACATTAAACCTATATTACCTTTTGAAAAAATATGTGTTGGCATTATTCCAAGTTTACCCACACCAGGGGAAATAATTCCTGGAGTGTTTGGTCCAATTACAGTAGTGTTATTTCTTTTAGCATATTCCATTATTTCTATGGAGTCATGAACTGGAATATGTTCTGTTATAATTACAACTAAATCCAAATATTTTATGGATTCAAAAGCAGCATCCTTAGCAAATGAAGATGGAACAAATATTATTGAAGCATTTATATCTACATTCTCCTTAGCTTCTTCAATTGTATTGAAAATAGGCACTCCTTTAAAATTCTGACCTCCTTTTCCAGGAGTGACACCTGCAACAATATTAGTGTTGTAATTCAACATTTGTTCTGCATGAAATGAACCTTGTTTCCCAGTAATTCCTTGAATTAAACATTTTGTATTTTTATTTAATATTATCATTTATTCCTCTCCATTTAATTATCTTGAAATATGAACTTAATTATTGAATATATGAATTTATCATTTATAGATTAAATTTTTATTATTTATATAGTCATTTTGATTTATATAGTCATTTTGGAAAAGTTCTTAAATTTTGGATGATAATCTTTTTTATTAAATTATTTAATTTCAAATATTAATTTATAAAAATCTATAATTTTAAATTTCAAATAATATAAATTTA
>JAITOM010000076.1 GCA_031289975.1 Methanobrevibacter sp.
ATACCATTCATTTCTGCAAATCTTGCAGCATGCCATGCTTCTTCTCTTGCTAAATTTTTAAATACTTCACCTAATTCACCATAACCTTCTCTTGAAGCTTGTCTGGACATAGCTAAATATATTCCAACTTCTTGAGTTTCACCCATAAAGTTATTTTGTACTTCAGTTTCTAATTCTGTATTTTTTGTAATGCCTATTTTATGTTCGTTCATAGTATAATTCCTCCAATTATATATTAATAACTAATTTACAGTTATTACAATTTTTATTTATTATAAGTTATAATCTATAAATTTTATGAATATTTTTTTTTTTAAAGATGTTAAATTTCTTTATTATATCTAAATTTAATAATATCCATTTATATTATAATTTTTTAGCTTCTTGAGCTAATTTTTTTCCTAATTCAAAAGTATCAGCTTGTTCTTCTTCATTAGGAACATATAAAACTTCTTTTTGGTTAATGACTTTAAATCCAGAATCATTGAGTAAATCAGCTACTATTTTTGGAGATCCTCCTTTTCCACCCATTGAACCAAAAGTAAGGGCTAATCTTTTTATTCCAGTTCTTTGGAATTTTAAACCTTTTAAATAGAAAAGTAAGTCTCCAATACTTGGATATGCTTCATCATTAAGGGTTGGAACTCCAATAGCTACAGCTTTACTTTCTAATATACTTTTGACAATTTCACTTCTTTCATCTTCATGAAGATAGTACATTTCAACATCAAAACCTTCACTTATTGCACCTTCAGCTATTTCATGAGCTAAAATTTTTGTAGAATAATGCATTGTATCGTATATGATGGTTATTTTATTTTTACATTTTCCTGTCGCCCATTCACTGTATGCTCCAATGACTTTCATAGGATCAGTCCATATTTGTCCATGTGATGGTGCAATCATTTTAATTTTATCTAATAATCCAAGTTCAGTCACTTCTTCAAATTTTTTAAGCACTAATTTGGATAATGGTACAATTAAGTTAGCATAGAACTTTTTAGTTGCATCCATAAGAACATATTCAGGGATTTCATGATCAAATCTTTGTGGATAACATAAATGTTGTCCGAATGCATCATTTGGGAATAAAATTCCATTTTCAACAAGTAATGTAAACATACTATCTGGCCAATGTAATAGGATTGCATCTAAAAATGCTAATGTTTTTCCACCAAGTTCTAATTGATCTCCAGTTCCAACATTTATAAATTCAGCTCCATCAATATTAGGATAATGCCTTAGTAATCCTTCAACAGCTATTTTAGTTGAGTAAATTGGTGCTTGTGGGAATCTTTTATGTAAATCTACTAATGTTCCACTATGATCTTTTTCAATATGGTTTTGTATAATAAAGTCCACATTTACAGGTCTATTTTCTTTTTCAAATGCATCTTCTAAACGTGCCATGATTTCAGGCGTATTTCCTGGATATGCACTATCAATTACAGCTACTTTTTCTCCAAAAACAATGTATGCATTGTAACTTGTACCTTTTAAAGTGTAACCATGATAGGATCTTAAATCCCAATCAAGTACTCCAATCCAGTACACTCCATCTTCAATTTTTACGGCTTCTGCTTTCATATTATCATCTTCTACATTTCAAATTTGATTTTTTATTCATAATCTTATCTAAATATCTTAATTTTATTTAAATATCTTAATTTATTAATTTTATTTATAATGGTTTTGATAAAGTTCTTAATAAAATAACTTTTTTAAAAATAAATACTATTAGAAAACATTAGTTTAAAATTATTTATATTAATCAAAATTATAGATTTTTATAAAGTGATATTTAAAATTAAATAATTTAATAAAAAAATTATCATTAAAAATTTAAGAACATTTTCCATAAGAACTATAAATTTGGCACTGTAAAAAGAGGATTGAAATTTACAATTTGGATTTTAGCATAAAATCATTAAGCCCCTATACATGTCATTAAACTTTTATCGTCTGTTTTTAATTGTGAAAATCCATGCTGATTTTACAGTGCCATAAATTTTAATAAATCTAATTTAAATAAATTTTATACATTATCAATTAATTTTTAATTAAATATATATTTAAAAAATTTGATAATTTGATTATAAACTCAATGTTCGTATGTATACAAACAATTATATTTTTTAATATTTTAGTATATAAATGTTTTTGTTGAAATTTTTTCTTTTGTATATATAAAATTCTTTCGTAATGAATGAAATAATATATATAATATATAAACATAATTATTAATTAAATTATAACATAATTATTAATTAAATTATATTATTAGTTTAATATTACTTAGCTAATTTTAAAATATGAAGTAATTTTAAATATAGTAGTTTTGATAAAGTTCTTAATAAATAACTTTTTTAAAAATAAATACTATTAAAAAATATTTATTTAAAATTATTTATATTAATTAAAATAAGTTTATATTATTTAAAATTTAAAATTATAGATTTTTATAAATTAATATTTGAAATTAAATAATTTAATAAAAAAGAGTATCATCCAAAATTTAAGAACTTTTCCAAAATGACTATACATGAAAAAAAATTAATAAAAAAAATAAAATTTTTGTTGTTTTAAGAATCTACTATTGAGTAACTTAACTACTTACATAAATGTATTCTGGAACCCATGTACTATAAGGCACGGTCCAATCAGTACCAGATCCCCAACCACCTTGAACAGCTCGACAAGTTTCTAACCAGTAAAAAGTACCATCTAATATTACATAAGGGACACGATGGTTTCCTAACTCAGAATGTCCTTGATATATTCCACATTGGTAACCTGCAGATTCAAGAGCATTGTATACAATTTGACTGAATGAGTAACAATCACCATCCACACCATAGGTCATTCCACTTAATTGGCTTTTTAATGAGTTTACAAGACTCCATCCATTACCACTATAGGAATGCCCATAAGAATTACTTTCACTTGAATAAGAACTACTTTCACTTGAAGAATAGCTACTACTTAAAGAAGAAGCACTACTGCTTGAAGAAGAACTGTCACTTGAAGAAAGATCGTTGTTTTCTACAAGAACTGTAGCTTCAAAATATATGGAATCTGGAAGAGTATTATTGTTATCAGATTTATAATTTACAATTCTTACAAATCCATCAACGGTATCATTAAAAGATAGGTTACCTAATTTTTCACTCATTAAGAAATTAGGTGCTTGCTTAGTTAAGTCGATGAATGAGATTATGGATACTGAAGCATCAACATAATCTTTTTTATCAAGTTCGCCTGCGGAATTATTCCCTTTAGAATAAGCAAATCCAATATTATTTAAAACTTGAATAGAAGAAGAGTTGATAGAAGAGTCTGTATTAACTATAACTTTGGATAACATGTATAAAAGTTGTTCCATAGTATAATTTTTACCAACAATTTCAACATTAGCAGGTAATTCTCCATTTTCATCTTCATACAGTTTTACTTGCTTAGAAGCAGTTATTACATCAGTTATATTAACTGTATCAGTAATTTCATTAACAACACTATCATTACTTGCATTTGTATTTAAACCATCACTATTATTCACACTACTATTTACATCATAACTTTCATCCATAAGGTAGCTTGCACTTATTAAAGATATTGAAAGCATACAAACTATACCCAAGATTAAAGTATTTTTCACCTTCGAAATAATTTCACCTCAAAATTTTATTTGTGTATATCATAATTTAAACAGGATATTCCTAAAGAGAGGAACATTCTATTTAAAACAGAAGAACATTCTCTAAAAAAATATTCTTACTTAACAAAATTGGAAATTATATTAAATCTATCAACTATTATAATAAAAATTCTATCAACTTATTATAATAAAAATAAAATTATAATCTTTAAAAATAAGATTATATCTCTAAAATAATAAAGTTTGTTTTTTATTAACCATATCGAATCATATAATATTATATTAATTTATTCAAAAACAATGAACTTATACAAATATGTAATTCATATATAATTTAATAAATTAACTTATAAACATATACAATCGTTATATAATTGATAAATTTTAAAAAAATCCAATTTTGCTTTCACTTTCCTTTTAATAAAATAATCTTATATAAAGGTTTCTAAACAATGTTCAAAATTAACTGATTTTCCTTTATTAAAAACAATAATACTTTAAAATAAGTTCTTTAAAAATATTTTAATTTGTCAACATAAGGTTAAAAACTAATTAAAAATTTAAAATCTCTTTAAATAAAATTTAAAAAAAATCATAGTATTTATTTAAAATAAGATAAGGATTTAGTTTAATTAATTGAATAAAATTAAAATTATGGATTAAATAAAAAAATTCCATGATTTTAACCTCAACATGTGTAAATTAAACTATTTTAATCTTATTTAAAGAAAAATAAAGATATTAAAAGAAAATGATAATTCGAGCTTAAATTTGATTTTTGGTACAGAAATTCTATTTTTTATTAGTAATTAAGCCTACTGATATTAAACAATATAAGATATTCATTATTAAACCATCATTGTTTATTCTAATTTTAGATTTAAAATTTTATTAATTGATATAAATTAGTTTAGAACCTATTTTATAATTGTTGTAAGATTTAAGACTGGATTTCAAATCTTCAATAGGATTTTTCATTTGAATTTAAATTTAATTCTAAAATAATATTTATTTATCTTTAAATAAAAAAATAAAAGATTTTGATTAATTTTAAAATAAAATTATAAAAGTATATGAAAAATAAAGAACAATGATACAATTTCAATAAATAAAAATATAAATCTCTAATAATAAATAAATAAAAAATAGCTTTCAAAACCAGTAATCTAAAAATTATTTAAATATTAAAATCATTTTTAATTTCTCTTAAATCCCTCATGAATTCCCTAAGATGAGTATTTTTTATATGGGGCATAACAACAATCCTAATAGCTTTTGGATATGAAGAAGTTGAAACTCTCCATGACTTCTCTTCAATAGCTTTAACTAAATCATTCATGTCTATTTTAGGATGATTAAAGCCAAGTATGTTAAGTTGTGGTTTTGTAATTAAACTAAAACCTTCTTTAAGTAAAGCATCGGCTAAAAAATTCGTGTTAATCATGCAACTATTAGCTAATTGTGAATATCCTTCTTTTCCCATATACTTTAACATTGCCCAAGTAGCTGCAGAACTTGCACCAGATCTTGTTCCCACAATTGTTGCTTGTTTTTTAACTGTTAAATAAGGAGAATCAACACTTATTAAATCAAGGTACTTTTTCTCCCTATAAATAATACAACCTGTAGGTATTATAGTTAAACCCATTTTATGGGGGTCTATTGTAATAGAAGAAATACCTTCATTTGAAAAATCAAAATTAGGAATATCATAACCAATATCCTTTAAAAATGGAATTGAAAATCCTCCAAAAGCAGCATCAACATGTAAATAAATGTTTTTATCAATAGCTATTTGAGACAATTCTTCAATAGGATCTATCATTCCTAATTCTGTTGTTCCTGCAACACCAACAATAGCTATTGTGTTCTTATTAATTTTTTCTTTAACAGATTTTATATCCATCTTATATTCATCGTTTAAATTTATTTCAATCAACTTAATCCCTAAGATATCCGAAGCTTTTTTAAATGAAAAATGAGCTGATTTTGGAAGAATTACTTCAAAAGGTTCATTCCATTGATTTTTTAGATTATTTCTTTCCATATAAAGATTGCGAGCAGATCTCATTGCCATTATATTTGCTTCACTTCCACCAGTTACAATATTTCCATGTGGTTTATCTAATGACAAAAATGAAGCCATTATTTTTATAACCTCATCTTCAATAGCTTTTGTTCCTTTAAATAATCCAGGATCACCCATATTAGAATCTAAAAAATCCATGAAAACTTTTTTAGATAAAGGATGAGGTTCACTACACATTGATCCTAATATTCTTCCAGAAGAATAGTTTAAATCCTTAGATTTAAATTCATTTAACTTTTTAAAGATATATTCTTCTTCAAGAGCTTCATTTTTCATCATATAATCATAGAATTATTTTATAAAGTTTAAAAATTATTAATAAATAAATTATAATTTGCTTCTATATGTTCCTTTCCATTATCTACCCAAAATCCATGTCCAGGTAGTAAGTATTTCACATCTAATTTTCGAAGTTTATTAAGAGATTTTTCCATATCATCATGATTACCACCAATATCTAACCTCCCAAAACCATCAGCAAAAACTGTGTCTCCTGAAATAAGAATTTCACCATCCCAAAGTGAAATTCCACCAGGAGTATGACCTGGTGTGTGAATTACTTTAAAACTCCCTACTGTATCTCCATCTCTAAGCTTTAAATCAACATCATGTCTTTTTAAATCATGGTGAAAAATAGTTGATGCAGTTAAAGGATCGTTTTTATGTTCAATAGCTAAAGCATCTAATTCATGAATAGCTATTTTTGCATTAGGAAAAAGATAATTTCCTCCAGTATGGTCGTAATGGGAGTGAGTGTTAACAATCATTTCTATATCATCTTTTTTAATTTTCAAATCATTAAGTTTTGAATATAGGTAATCTGAATTTAATCCTGTTCCTGTATCTACAAGAATATTATCAATTATATATGAGTTAGAGTCCATATTTAAACTTTCAATACATATTACATCATTTATTTTTTCCATGAATAAAGCCCACCTTATTTTAAATTTTTATTATTAATTATTAAAAAACAAGATATAAAATTTTTTAATTATTTTATTTAATTTATATTCATTATGCAAAAGTTCTTAAATTTTAAAATGATAATTTTTTTATTAAGTTATTTCAATTTTAAATATCATTTTATAAAAATTTAAATATCATTTTATAAAAATCTATTATAAAAATCCATAATTTTAAATTTTAAATAATATAAACATATTTTAATTAATATAAATAATTTTAAATTAATAT
>JAITOM010000088.1 GCA_031289975.1 Methanobrevibacter sp.
TAAATTTTAAATAATTTAAATATATTTTAAATAATATAAATGATTTTAAATTAATGTTTTTTAATAATATTTATTTTTAAAAAAGTTTATTTATTAAGAACTTTATCAAAACCACTATATCTTAATAAAAATATATTTACTTTATAAAGTGATATTTGAAATTAAACAATCTACAAAAAAAACATTATTTTAAAATTCAAGAGCTTTCCCACAATGACCATATATTGTTTTACTTAATTTAACTTATTTATTAATCTTGAATATAAAATTACATTAATTTAATAAAATTTTATAAGATATACTTTATAACCAAGCATTTACAAATTGAATGATAAAAATTATTGTGAAAAACAACTCATTTAAATTAACAACAAGTAATGAATTGAGTAAAAAATTTTATTGACCTGTGATAAAAGTCGGGTAAAGGACTATATTAAAATATATGTCTTATTAATCCCAAATATAAAGTAAAAACTTATAATCTCCAATATTTCTAACAGCAGTTTTTAGATTATTATTTTCTTTAAAATTACCTTTATTAACTAATGTAATTGGATTTTGAGAAGAGGAAAATTCAATTATTTGATAATTTTTATTAAAATATTTATTTAAATAGTTTCCAAGTAGACTATTAACTTCATCATAGGATTTCTTAGAAAAATGATCATCTTCAAGTTTTTTCATGCTTGTTTCTAATAAAGAAAGTTGATTTGAAGATCTAAAACTTAATGAGTCTAAAATATCTTGAACTTCATTTATGTTTACTTCTTGAGGAGTTGGAATATGAATTTCAATAACCATATTGAAAATGATTAAAACTAAAACAATTATTATGGAAGCAATTAATATTTCAGGAATGGATACAATTCCTGTTTCATCTTTTATATCCTGTTTTTTTATAAAATTTAGATTCATGTTCATCAACATTTCAAAATGGGAGTTTATATACAATATTATTTTTATTCATGAATATTATATCATTGTTTTTCATTTATATATTTAACAAGATCATTTTTCTTTTTTATGGATTTAATAGCTACTTTTTCTATTTTTTCTTTCATATATTCAAAGTTTTCTGGAGTCGTATCTCCTAAAACTTTTTTAACTTTTGTATAGGCTGCTTCTCTAAAAAGTGGTTTGAGTTCTTCTTCACTTCCATTTTTAATTATTTTCGGATATCCTTTATTATCCACGGTACCTATCTCAGCTATTTTTACTCCAACAGAATTTATAGAGTTTATAACATCATCAACAAGATTTTTAGGTGTGATAAGCATTAAAGAATCAATTGAAATTCCAAGAGGATCAATATCCAAAGTGTTTAGCATGTTCAAAACCTTAGGATTTATCATTTTATTTATATCATCTAAATTAAATTCTAAGCCCAGACCAGTAGTATTAGATATTTCATGAGCATCACCTCTTAAACCTCCATTTGTTACATCGGTCATTGCATGAATATCTTTAATCAGATTTTCTTTATTTAAAACATTTGAAGCTTTTATAAAACTTATATCTAATGTTTCCCATATAACATCAAAAAACCCATTGTAAATAGCTGTTGTTGTTATTGTACCACCACCAGAACCTTCAGTTAAAAGTATAACATCACCTACTTCTGCTCTTTTTCTTGCTGTTGGAAGATGATTTGAAACACCGATTGACCCAACAGCACTAACCAATCTATTCCCAAGAACCATATCCCCCCCTATTCGTAAGGTGCTTCCTGCTACAATAGGAACATCTATAAGTTCTGATACAGCAGAAACACCAGCTGTAAAATCAAATAGCTTTCCAACATCTCCATCATCACCAAGATGGATGTCACTTATAATAGCTACAGGTTTTGCTCCCATTACACAAACATCTCTTAATGAGGCTCTTGTTACATGAAAACCTCCAAGAAATGGATAATCACTTAATCGTGAATGAATTCCATCTATTGCAGTTGTAATATAAAAATTTTCACCAGATATATTTGTCTTTACAACTCCCCCATCATCTTGTTCTGTAGGATTTACAAGAGATTTAGTTTTTGTACTTGATACTATTTCAGCTATTTTTCTATGAACAAAAAAGTCTCCTGCTCCTCGTGATCCAACCCCCATTCCCCCCATTGTTATATCTGCAGAGGGAATAGCTATTATTTTTTTTAAAAAATCATCATCCACAATGTTTATTTTAAGAGTGTTTTTAACTTCTTCTATTACACTTTTAGCTATTAATTTTGAATTTTTATCACTGATATTTTTATAGTCTTTTATATGCTTTGATAAGCTATCTTCAAGGGATTTTTCATCCATTCTACTAATTCTATCTCTAACAAATCCTTCAATATCCATGGTCTACCTTTAATAATTGATGAAAAAATGTTTGTAATTAATCATTTATTTTTAAATATCTTATTGTTGAAAATTTCAATTATAGTCATTTTGAAAAAGTTCTTAAATTTTGAATAATAAATTTTTTTATTAAATTATTTAATTTTAAATATTAAATTATTTAATTTTAAATATTAATTTATAAAAATTTATAATTTTAAATTTTAAATAATATAAATATATATTAATTAATATAACTAATTTTAAATTAATATTTATAAAATCTATGATTTTATAAGTCAAAAAATTTCTAATTTTTGCTATTTTTTAATAATATTTAATTTTAAAAAAAGTTATTTATTAAGAACTTTATCAAAACCATTAATAATACTAAATTAATTTTTTAAATAATAATTTCTATCTTTTTATTTTTAAAAATAATAATTATAATTTTTTTAATTAAAAATTTAATATATTATACTTCATTTTAAAAACTTCTATTATTGAACTTGTTCAATTAAAAACTGGAAATCTATAATCAATTTTTTTTTTATAATAATTATGTTAAAAAACATTATTATAATGTTTGTCAATAAGTCTCAATCGTTGTTTTAGTGGAATAAATATTTAAAACGAATCTACGACAATACATCAACAAATAAGTTTTAATCCTTGTTTTAGTGGAACAATATATAAAATTGTCTAAAAAAATAGGAGGAATATGTCAATGACTAAGTTTTAATCCTTGTTTTAGTGGAACATGCGACATATGATGGTAGTCAGTCACTCATTAATGTCAATGAATAAGTTTTAATCCTTATTTTAGTGGAACAGCTAAGATTTTTTCTTGGATCATGTTAAAAAACATCGAAAATGCTTATTTTTTTGAAGTTTTGTGCAAACCTCAAAAACATGGCACTGTAAAAAGATGATGGAAATTTAAAATCTGGAATTTGGTTTTTAGAGAGAAAAAATTCAGACCATATATGTCATCAAATTTTTAGCTTAAATTCTTAATTTTTCAATTGCTAAAATCCATCCTCTTTTTACAGTGCCAAAATAACTATTGAAGGTTCTAGTATTTAAAGAAAATTAAAGTTTAAGAAGAAATTTAGATAAATCAGATGCTTTAAATCCATTACCATATTTATTAAAAGCTAAATCTCCTGCTTTTCCATTTAAATAAGTTCCTAAACAAGCCGCATTAAATGAGTCTAAGCCTTGAGATAAAAGGCTTGTAACAATTCCAGCAAGAGAATCCCCTGTTCCACCTACTGTCATAGCAGAATTACCTGTTTTATTTAATCTGAACTTATTATCTTGAAAAATTAAATCATATTTACCTTTTAAAATAATGGTTCCCTTGATATTTTTAGTTATTTTTTGAAAAATAGCTATTTTATCATGAACTTGATTGTAATTTAACTTATCAAAATTTAAATTCAAATATTTAAGTTCATTATCTAAGTTTTCATTTTCTATTATACCTTTGAAAAATATCTTAAATTCTTGGAAATGAGGAGTTATAACTAAATCTTTTTTATTTTTAATTAATTTTAAATCAATTAATTTTAATGCATCGGCATCAAGAACAATCGGTTTATTTATTTTTGAAATTAGAATATTAAATAATTTTCCTGTTTCTTCTTCAAGACCTGCACCAGGACCTAATAAAACTGTATCAACTGAATCTGCAATTTTTAAAATATCTTTTTGATTATCTAAATTTAAATAATTTCCTTTAAGAGATTTAACAATGAAATCTGGGGAATATGATTTAATAGCTAAACTATTATCTTTTAAACTTCCAATGTAAACTAAATCAACTCCTGTAGATAAAGCTGAAAGTCCAGCTATTGAAGGAGCACCGGAATAGTCATTATTTCCTCCAACTATCAAAATTTTCCCATTTTCTCCTTTATGAGAATAATCTAATCGATTTTTTATTCTTAAAAGATCACCTGATCCAAGAAATACTTGAGCTTCAATTGGAATTCCGATATCACAACTAATTATGTTTCCAACTAAATCCTCACCTGCTATTTTTACACCAGATTTTGTTTTATGTAAACTAATGGTATAATTTGCTTCTACGGCAATATCAGCTATTTCTCCAGTTTCAGGATTAATACCTGATGGAACATCAATGGACACCTTTAACCCATTAGATTTGTTTATAATTTCTATTGTCCTTCTAATTTTTGTTTTAAGCTTTCCTTTAATGCCTGTTCCAAATATAGCATCAACTATTATGAAATCACTGAAACTATCTGATTTAAAAAGATCTAATTCTTTTAAGTCCTCAACGGTATCAATATATTTTATTGTTAATCGTGAAAATGAAGGACTCATATTATTTAAGATATTAAAATTTGTTTCACTATCTTTTGATTTAATATAATTTGATAAAACTATTATATCAACTTCAAAACCTCGATTAAGAAGATGTCTACCAGCAACAAAACCATCTCCTCCATTACCTCCAGACCCTGCGAAAATAATTATCTTCACAGGTTTTGAAAATGTAAATGTTGATAATTTAGCTATTTCATCTGAAATTCCTCTTCCAGCATTCTCCATTAAACATAAACGAGTTAATCCTAAATCTTCACAGTTATAATCTGTAGCAATCATATCCATTGGTTTCATATAATCATCCTCATCAAAAATATATTTTATAATTCAAGCATTAAATTTAATTGATGCCCTTTTTAAAACATCCACAATTATTTTTAAATCACTTTTAGTTATTTTTGGATGTATTGGAAGTGAAACTACTTTATTTGCAAGATTTTCACTAACAGGACATTCATCTTTAAAACCTAAATTTTCATATAGTTCTTGTTTATATATTGGAATAGGATAATGAATACCAGTTTTCACTCCATTATCATTAATGAATTTAATCCAATCATCTCTATTTCCATTTTCAATTGATATCGTATATTGATGATAAACATGTGCTGAATCATCAACTGTTTTAGGAGTTTCAATGCCTTTAACATTGGATAATTCTTTATTTAAAAATTTTGCATTATTAATTCTTTTATGATTAAATTCATTAAGTTTTTTAAGCTGAACAAGACCAATTGCTGCTGATATATCAGTCATTCTGAAATTATAACCTAAAATACTATGTTTATATCTTTCACTTTCACCATGAGATACAATCATCTTAGCTTTATCGGCATACTCTTTATTATTGGTTGTAATAATTCCTCCTTCACCAGTAGTCATATTTTTAGTTGGATAGAAACTAAAACAAGCTAAATCACCAATATTTCCTATTTTTTTATCATTGAAAATAGATCCCTCTTTTTTGTAAATTGCTCCATGAGCTTGAGCAGCATCTTCAATAACTATTAAATTATTTTTTTTAGCTATTTTCATTATTTCATCCATATTCGCACTTTGACCATAAAGATGGACTGGCATAATAGCTTTTGTTTTTTCAGTGATAGCTATTTCAATTTTATTATGATCAATATTGTATGTATCCTTATCAATATCTACAAAAACTGGTTTCGCTCCAGTATAAAGAATAGAGTTACCTGTTGCTACAAAAGAAAAAGGAGTTGTTATCACTTCATCTTTTTCACCAAGTTCAGATGCTAATAAGGCAGTATGTAAAGCTGCTGTTCCTGAACTTGTAGCTATTGCATATTTTGTGTTTATAAATTCTGCAAACTCTTTCTCAAACTCAGCAACCTTAGGACCTTGAGCAATAAATCCTGACTTTAATACTTTCACAACTTCTTCTATTTCTTCATCTTCAATTATTGGATTGGCAATAGGAATGTTAATTTTACTCATATTTACAC
>JAITOM010000121.1 GCA_031289975.1 Methanobrevibacter sp.
AGATTTGTTATCGAAGATAACTTAGGAAAATCTAAGATTTGTTATCGAAGATAACTTAGGAAAATCTAAGATTTTTCGTTTCTAATTGAACAAGTTCAATAATGAAATTTTTTAAATTACACCATAAATGTCAATTTTTAATTAAAAAAATTATAATTATTATTTTTAAAAATAAAAGAATAAAAATTATTATTTAAAAAATTAAATTAATATTAATTTGAAATTTTTAAACAGCTGAATAAATTCTCCTAAGTTGAAAATAAATTTTTAACAATAAACTATTTAAAAATAAATGATTAATTACAAACATTTTTCCACCACTATAATAAATAACTTTTTTAAAAATAAATATTATTAAAATTTATTAATTTAAAATTATTTTTATTAATTAAAATATATTTATATTATTTTATATTATAGTCATTTTGGAAAATTATAGTCATTTTGGAAAAGTTCTTAAATTTTGGATGAAAAATTTTTTTATTAAAATATTTAATTTTTGATATTACTTTATAAAAATTAATAATTTTAAATTTTAAATAATTTAAATATATTTTAATTAATATAAATGATTTTAAATTAATATTTATAAAATCTATGATTTTATAAGTTAGAAAATTCTTAATTTTCTTTATTTTTTAATAATATTTATTTTTAAAAAAGTTCATTTATTAAGAACTTTATCAAAACCACTATAAAAAAGATAATTTAGAAAATGTAATGAATTAGATTAGAAGATATAATGGATGAAATTAAAAAATATATTTTATAAGATAATAATAGAATCCAAATTATGATTACAGTCTTGAATAATCCTTAATAATTTCCTCTATATCCTCACCATTATCAAGCCTATCAAGCCAATCAGATGCTGGATTTGTAAGTAATTCAGCTCGTTTGTAAAGAGGTTTTAAGTATAGTTCTTCACCAAGTTTTCTTTTATTAAGTCCTTTAAGTGATAAATTTAGTATTTTTATTATTAAATCTCTAAAAGCATTTTTATCTAGAAATTCTGGTAATTTTCTTTTGTTAAAAAGTTTCCTAAGCTCAGTGGCATTATATCCATGATTGTAAATAACTTTATCATTAGTTAATATTTCGTTCAGTTTATCGACTGAATTAAAAAGCCCTAAATGAAAAGCTGAAGATGTAAATACCTCATAAATGGGTTGTGAACAAACACTTCTAAACTCTATAGTTCCTCTAAATGTAATTTCTTCAAATTTAAATGTTCTTAAATAATTAAGATCTTCAACACTTGGAGAGAAAGAAATATCATGATATTCACCTTTATCAAAATACTCCCCGTCAATCCATTTCTTACTAAAATATTCACTTATATTTGTAGGTTCAAAATTAATGTATTTCCCATCCTTTTCTGTACAATATATGCTTGTTGATGCAAAATATTCTATAAACTCATCAATACTTTCTGGAATCTTTTGAAACATCCCTATATTGTGTGGATTTATCCCATGAGTACTATTTTCCCAAAACATATCCCTTGAACATAAAAGCTCTTCATTATTATTTAATGGTGAATTTGAGAATAAAATAGATTTAATTGGTTCAAGTAAGGTGAATGCATTAATTGTATCTATAATATCTTCTTTATTTATGTCAAAATGTGCTTGTGAAGCACTTAAAAACATTCCATAGTCAGGATATGAATGGAAAAACATTGGAATATTATTTATATATTTTTTATAAGATGAAAGATGCCTATGTAGCATTCTATATCTCCCATTAGCAATAGGTTCATGAATATTATATTTTCTATATGGGTTTATTCCCATTCCTGTAAGTGTATGATTATTATAATTTAAAAATTCATTTATAAAACCATAATACTTTTCAAATCTTTTTTTTATAGTATGTAAATCAAGTTCTTTACCAAAAGAAAGTTCAAGATTACTATATGAACAATCGTAAGAGAGAACATCACCAGTTACTTTGTGAATTAATGAACTTATATTGTTATTATCATCTACACTATCAACATCAAAAGAAAACTCTTCCTTGAATCTTTGGCTAAGATCATGAATAATATCAAAATCCACAGCTTTTTTTGAAAGATTTAATATTGGCATTTCTATCTCAATACCAATACATAATTCTTTTTTATTCTCCGTAGGTTTAATATATTTATCATACAAAAGATTTAATAAATATTCGCGTTCCATTCTCAAACTCCAACATTATAACTGTGAAAAATGAGTGTATAAATATTTAATATCCTCTTGGGATTCTATATACTCACATTCATGAGGATGAGCCTTATACACTAAAATTCCATCATCATATATTAATAAAGTGTTTAATTGTACTGGAATCCAGTTTCTATTATCAAGGGCTTTAGTTGAGAAAACTTTTCCTTCTTTTAAATCAAGCTCATAAAGAAAATCATTCTTTCCAGCTTCTCCAAGAATAGTTCCTCCAGATCGTGAGTTTGCATGGACATATAAAAATTTTCCATCATATAAAATAATATTTATCTTATTTCCACAAGCAATCTCATTAATAATATCTTCAATTATCTTAAATTTGAATTTATCACTTAAATGAAAATTTTCTCTTAATGTGGCTTCGTTGATTTTATCAACTATATAAAGTAATAAACGTTCAGTATCAGTAGTTCCCTTTTGTTTAGTAAAAAATGAATCAATTTTTTCAGAATTAAAAATAGTACCATTATGTACTATTGTCCATTTTTGATGGTTAACATCATCACATGTTAAAGGATGGCAATTTTCAAGTTCAATCGTTCCAATTGTTGCATATCTAATATGGAAAAGGGCATTTTGAACATAGAAAGGTTGAGATAGCATTTTTTCTATATATTCACTTTCATATGCTGGAAATATTTCGTGCATAATAAACATGTCACTTTTAGTAAAATCAGCATACCCCCATCCATGTTTATGAGTAATACTATTAGAAAAAAATTCTTCAAGTTCAGTATTAAATTTTACAGGTAATTTAGCAGATATTGATAATAATTGACACATATAAATCACAAAAAGTAAGGCATTGACTTTCTATAGTATATTATGATACATTTAAAGATTAATTAATGATTTTTTATAAAGTTATTTATATTCATTTTTAAAAATATTATTTAAATTACAAATAAATAAATTACAAATAAATAAAAAAAATTTCAAATTATAAAAATTTAGTAAAATTTAATAATATAACTATTGTTATATTTTTTTCATATATAAATGTTTTCCATAATAGAGTGTGTCAAAAAGTGTGGAGGTCTTGTAAATTTTGAATTTTTATATCTGAAGAAAATCAGAGATTCTCTAACTCTTTAAAACATTCGATTTTAAAGAATAAAAAAACCCAAGTATTGATAAACCTCCACAAAAGTTTATATCCTCCCAGATTAGAAAATTTCAAAAAGTCGGGTAGTTTTGAGATTTTATATATAGAGAAAATTGAAGATTTTCTAAATTAGAAAAATTTTAAAGAAAATTTTGAATTTATACAAAACCTAACAAAACAAGATAAAAAGAAAAACAAAAGCTTGTAAAAATAAAATTGATACAAACAATGGAATAGAAAATTTAAAGAAAAAAATAATATAATATTTAGTGAAAGCATGATTAATGAAAGTTTTAAATTCTTTTTAATGATTATATAAGAAAACAAAAAGCATCAAATAACTATTTGGTACTTCTTACATGCTTAAAAAACTAAATCTAAGCATAGCTTAATTAATTTTTAGAGTTGATGTGTAACTACTATGAGATAATAGCTATTTTCTTAATTGGAGGAACATAATTTCTTAACATTAAAGATAATGAAATAACTGTTAATGAACTTAATGCCATTGCTAAACCAGCGAATTCTGGTTTAAAAATTATTCCAAAATAGGGGTATAGTATTCCAGCAGCTATTGGAATTAATATTATATTGTATATGAATGCCCAAAATATATTTTCTTTTATTCTTCTAATTATTTTCTTAGAGATTTCAATAGCCACTATAACATTTTCTAAATCTCCATCAATAATAACTATATCCCCACTTTCAGTGGCTATGTCTGTCCCTGTTCCAAGAGCTATTCCTATATTTGCACCTGTAATAGCTGGAGCATCATTAATACCATCACCAACAAAAAGAACATTATCCCCATTTTTTTGCATGGTCATTATTCTATCTAATTTTTCGTTTGGTAGGACTTCAGCTATTACATTATCAATAGCTATTTTTTCACCCACCAATCTTGCTGAATTCTCATTATCTCCTGTTAGGATTGTTGTTTCTATTCCAATGGATTTTAATTTCTCTATTGTTTTTTTAGAGTTTTCTTTGATTTTATCTGTTAAAGTTAAAATTCCTATTACTTCATCTTCAATAGCTACAAATATGGTTGTTTTCCCTTCATTAATAAATTCTAAATATTTTTTCTCAAAATCAGAATTAATAACTATTTTTTGATTATCCATTAATGATTTATTACCAATGAATACCATTTGATTATTGACAATAGCTTTTAGACCTAATCCAGAACTATTTTTAAATGATCTTATATTTAGTAGAGCTATATTTTCTTTTTCAGCTATTTTATTAATTGATTTAGCTATTGGATGGGTGGAATCTTTTTCAATTGAAGCAGCATATTGCAGTATCTCATATCTTTTTTCATTAGGATATACATCTTCAATCATTGGTGAACCTATGGTTATTGTTCCTGTTTTATCAAAAACAGCCATAGTCAAATCTTTAAAATTTTCTAAAACCCCTCCATTTTTAACCAATATTCCGTATTGTGATAATCTTCCAATTCCAACTGTTACAGCTGTTGGTGTTGCTAATCCTAATGCACATGGACATGCTACAACTAAGATTGAAATTAATGTTGTGATTGAAAATAATAAACTTTCAGAGAATATAACATACCAGATTATAAATGAGGAAATAGCTATTATTATTATGGTTGGAATAAAGTATTTCACAACTTTATTAGCTAAATTTGCTGATGGTGGTTTTAAACTACTTGCTTTTTCAGTCAATTCAATAACTTGAGATAGAACCGTGTCTTTTCCAACTTTAGTAGCTTTTATATATAATGTTCCATCTTGATTGATTGTTCCACCAAAAACCTCATTATTCAATGTTTTATTTTTAGGTATTGGTTCACCAGTAATCATTGACTGGTCAACATAGCTATTACCCAATATAACAATACCATCCACTGGAATTTTCCCTCCAGGTTTAACAATTAATAAATCATTCACTTCTATATTTTCAATTAAAACTTCTTTTTCATTGTAAGTACCATACTCCTTAATTTTATAACCATTTTCATCCACTAATAGATTGGCTGTTTTTGCTTGTAAACCAATGAGTTTTCTTATTGCATTGTTTGTTCTTTTTTTTGCTTTCCCTTCAAGATATCTTCCAAGAAGTAAAAACGATGATAACATAATAGCTGTTTCATAAAACATAAAGCTTGAATCAAGCAAGATATTAAATGTTCCTAAAACACTTGATATAAAAGCTACAAGTATTCCCATTGAATACATAACATCCATGTTTAATTGTTTATGAATAATTGATTTATAAGCTACTTTTAAAATAGGTTGTGAAACATAGAAAAAAGGGATAATAGCTATTATTAAATTTAAAAGATGATGAAATGGAAGATGAATATACATTAGTAACATTAATATTGCTGAAAAACTAAAACCAACAATTATCCTATTTTTTTTATCATCTAAATCATTTACCTTTATATCAGTTTCTATAACTTCAAATCCTAAATCCTCAATTGTTTTTTTTATATCTTCAATGGATACAATTGATTTTAGATATAATATATCCGCCATTTCATTGGCTAAGTTTACATTCACTTGATAAATTCCATCTAAGTTAGACAATCTCTTTTCAATATTATTAGCACAAACTGCACAATGCATTTTAGCTATTTTAATCCTAAGCTCATCCTTTTTTATTTCAAAACCAATGGATTCAATAGCATTATTAATTGTTCTAAGATCAATTTTCTCTGGATCATAGCTAATTTGTGCAACATTTGAATTTAAATTCACATTTACATTACTTACACCATTAAGTTTATTTAATGTGTTTTCAATATTTAAAACACAATTAGCACAATGGATTCCATCTATTGAAACTTGAATATCTTTATAAGTCATGTTCTCATATCATTGTTATTACTAATTCATAATTTAAAAACTTTTTCATGATCTTATTCTAATTATTTAAATTTTAATAAAAAATTATATTGTTTTGCATTTAATTTTTATATTTAATAATTATAGTGTATGAAACAATGTTTGTAATTAATGAAGTTTTTAAAAATGAAGTATGATTATTGAATTTTTAATTACAAAAATTATATTTATTATTTTTAAAAATAAATAAATAAAAATTATTATTTAAAAAATTAA
>JAITOM010000138.1 GCA_031289975.1 Methanobrevibacter sp.
CACACTTAAAAAATTGAAAACATGAGATAAAAGTTTAATTACATGTATATGGTCTAAATGTTTTTATGCTAAAATCCAAATTCCAGATTGTAAATTTCCATCCTATTTTTACAGTGCCAATATTATTGTATGGTGATTTTATTTTCAAACCATCCACTCTTAAAGAAAGAAGACAATACTATCGTGAAGAATGGTCAATGAATGATCTTCCTGATTTTATAACTGAAAATATTCATAAAAGAGAATTTGGATTTGATCATTATGGACAAGGACCAAATGATAGATACAAAACTTTCTTAAATGAAAGGAATCTTAAAAAATTTTTAAGAACAAAAACACCTTTTGCAGCATATATATCTGTTGCTTTTTATAATGAACCAAGACATAGACAGAATTGGCAGAAGTCAGAATTTGTATTTGATATTGATGCAAAAGACATGCCTATAAGATCATGTGATTGCGATAATGTCTGTGAAATTTGTTTAGGCGAAGCATTAGAACTTGCAAGAATATATATTGATACTTTAAAAGGAGATTTAGGACTTAAAAATATTCATCTCGTTTATTCAGGTCGCGGATACCATATAAGAGTTCTTGATAAATTTGTTATGGGGGAAGAAGCTGAATTTAGAGGAGAAGTTCTAAAATATATTACTGGGGCTGATGTTCCTACAAATGAAATACCTTTAGGTTATACAAATCTTTTTAATAATAGATTAGTTCGAAATATTTTTCATATAACTGGTAAAGAAAAAATAGAAGGTATAAATACTAAATTATTAAAAGACATTATAAAAAATAGGGATAAAATAGAAAAAGATGAAAATGGAAATTATCAACTTGGAATATTTAGAGGTGAAATCGGACCCAGACGATATAAAAATCTTTTAGATGCTATTGCAAGAGTTAATTTATCTATGGCAGATGGAAAAGTTTCTATTGATTTAAAAAGAATATTAAGATTACCAAGTTCTCTACATAGTAAAGTATCCATGAAATGTGTTGAAGTTAAAAGTTTAGATAATTTTGATCCTTTTAAATATGCTGTTCCTAAATTTGTTAAAGAGAGAAAAGAAAATTAACAAAACATATACTCTCATGATACCATATCAAAGCAAAAGTTTTCTAATAATTAAATTGATCTTAGTTTTTAAAACGTAGATATTTAATCATGAATAAATAAAAAAATAAGTATGAATTAAGCCTAAAATGATCATGCCAATGACTTTTTTTAAAAAATTTAATTTGTAAGAACTTTATCAAATTAACTCCATTTTAAAATTTTTAAGTAAATTATCATTTATACCGTAAGGCTTTTTCATATAGTATTTCTTCCCATGTTCTACAATTAAAGCATGGTACTCTTGATAAATCTTATAATTTGAAGGTAAATTTTCTTCAAAAAGTTCTTTTATTTTTAAATAGCTATCTTTCTCTTTTATATGATTTAAATATAAAAAAATTCTTTTAGTGTAAGCATCAACAATAAATTCTACTTGTTTATAAGCATATAATAATATTGAATCCGCGGTTTCGTTTCCAACACCTTTTACTTTTAATAATTCTTTTCTTGTTGGAATCTCACCATTAATTTCAATATAGAAATCAAGAATATTAGAAATATAATTTATTTTTTGATTGTAATAACCAGTGCATCTTATTGCTTCTTTAAAAGAATTAAAGTCTTCATTAAGTATTTTCAAAATGTTTTCTGGTTTAAAGTCAATAGCTATTTTGTCAATATTAAACAAGGCTTTTTCAACGGATACCCAATTGGTGTTTTGAGTTAAAATAGAACCTAAAATTATTTCAAATCTTTCTTCTTCATTTTTAGGAAAACTATAATCTTTAGGATGATAACCATTAATAGCACCAGTTTTAGTTGAATTAATATTATCATAATGAATTAAAGGCCACCACCCTTGATATGAATATTCTTTAAGTAAAATCTTATATATTTTTCCAATACTATTCATTTTTATTCTTTCCTAACTTTATTGTATCATATAATTTAGTTTAAAATGAAAAGTTTGATAAAAATAAATTATCAATTTTTTATTTATTATTCATATTTATTTTATTATTCATATTTATTATTCATATAATTTATTTATAATTTATATTTTATAAATTAATATAATATCTAAATAATATTTTTAAAATAAAAGAATATTAAAATCTTAAAATATAAAATAAGATAATTTATTATTAAATAAATTTTTATATTATCAAGGTTTATATCATATATTAACTTATATTTAATTATTAGAGATAGTTATATTTAATTAAATGGGATAATTATTAATTTTTTTTAATTATTGGAATAATTATTAATTTTTTAGAAAAATTTTATTATCCATTATTTTTATAATTAATACATGAACTTAAAAATTTTAGATGGTTGGTGATTTAGTGAATAGCTTTGATTTTCTTTTACCTGATAGAGTATGTGTTGATTGGGAAAATGGAATTACAATGGTTTTAGATAAAGGATTAGGACTTTTAAACTTAATAGATATTATGGAAATATCAGGAGAATACGTTGACTTTTTAAAATTTGGTTGGGGAACAATAATATTACACAATAAAAACATAATAAAAGAAAAAATAGAAATCACCAATTCATTTGACATAATCCCATACCCTGGTGGCTCATTATTTGAAATAGCTTACCTAAATAATAAAATCCCCGAATACTTTGATGAACTTGAAAAACTTGGTTTTGAAGCTTTAGAAATATCTGATGGCTCAATAACTATTGAACACAATATAAAATTAGACTTAATAAAAGAAGCAAAACAAAAAGGGTTTTATGTCTTATCCGAAGTGGGTAAAAAGGATCAAGAAAAAGATAGTAATTTAGAGCTAAAAAATAGAATTAGTTTAATCAGAAGAGAAATTGATGCTGGTTCTAATAAAGTTATTGTTGAAGGAAGAGAAAGTGGAAAAAATATAGGGATTTATGATAAAAATGGTAATGTGAAAGATGAGGAAGTTGATATTATTTTAAAAAACATAAATCCTGATGATTTAATTTGGGAGGCACCTAATAAAAATCAACAAGTTTATTTCATATTAAAAATAGGCAAAAATGTTAACTTAGGAAACATTAGTACCGATGATATTACTTCACTTGAGACAATTAGACGAGGTCTTAGAGGTGATACAATTGGTAAAATTTAATTTTAAGTTGATTCCATGAATCAAAAATCAGTGAAACATGAAGATTACATTCTTTTTCCAGTCGAAACAAATTATATAAAACCTAACGATAGCTTAGACATTATCCTAAATAAAACATCGTATATAGTTGAAGATAATGACTACTTAGTTATTGCTGAGACACCAATATCCATTTCTCAAGGAAGATTAGTTGATGAAGCAGAATATATTCCTTCCCTAAAAGCTAAATTTCTTGCTTTTATTTGGAGTAAATATATTTGGGGTTATTTACTTGGACCAATTCTTGGAATAAAAAAAAGAACCATAAAAAATCTTAGAAAATTACCACCTGATGCCGCACAACATAAAGAACTTGTTTTACAATTATATGGATGGAAACATGCTTTAAAACCCGCTTCTGAAGCTGGAATTGATTTAACTAATGCTCCTGGGACTTATGTATCTTTACTACCTGAAAACCCAGATAAAATAGCTAAGAATATGAGTAAAACTTTAAAAGAAAAATCTAAAAAAAATGTTAATGTTTTAATAGTTGATAGTGATGCAACATATAAAATAAAAAATAAATATTTCACAGCCCTACCAACAGCTATTCCCCCAATTAAAACTAATATGGGAATTTATGCATACATTTTAGGTCAAATTTCTACCAACTGTGGCTCAACACCTATAGCTTCTTCATCACCAATTGATATCAAGGAAGGATTGAAAATAACTAACATTTGTGAAGATTATCAGAGATTAAATAATAACATGGAAACAATTCATGATATTAAAAAAAAATTGAATGAAGATAATAATATAAGTATGAAATATTTGGATTCCATTGTTCATACCCCAGCTATTGTTGTAAGAAAGCGAGAATGTCAAAAAGATGACTCCTGAACTTTTTGGGTCTATCTCAAATTCAGTTTATAAGACTTTATTTCAAATTTTTAATCATTGTATATTACTTCGCTTAACTTTATTATAGTAATTTTAATAAAGTTCTTAATAAATAATTTTTTTAAAAATAAATATTATTAAAATATATTTATTTAAACCTATTTATATTAATTAAAATAAGTTTATATTATTTAAAATTTAAAATTATAGATTTTTGTAAATTAATATTTAAAATTAAACATTTTAGTGAAAAAAATTATCATCCAAAATTTAAGAACTTTTCCAAAATGACTATAATATTATAAATACAGCTAATATCGCAATAAAAAGGTATACGGAAGTTTAATTCATGATATTTTTACTAATTAGTATTATTTATTGAATATAAAGCTAAAATATTAGACATATATGTTAATTTTATTGATCCATACTATATAAGTCAATTCTGTAGTAGATATGTTTATATTACCAAATATAATATATATTACCAAATAGATATAGTACCATAATATATAATAGAAAAGACAGAGAATTTAAATGTTATTCTTGTGGACATGTAGATCATGCAGATGTAAATACTACTTTCAAAACTGTAAATGACATTAATGCACCGATCGAATGGTATCCAGGGAATATATGGATAATACACCCATTATGACTTGGGTGAAATAAGATGATGACTATTGAAAGCAGTTCAAAAAATCTTAAAACCTCCATTTTAAGGGTGGAAATAAGTTAGTGTCCATAAAAGTATTTATATTATTAAAAAATATAACATTAATTAGGATGGGAATAAATTGATTCATGGTGGAGGCATATATACTGATGGGGGTTTTAAAAGGGAAAAAATATTGGATTTTAGTTCTAATATAAATCCATTGGGTGTACCTTCTAAATTTATAAAAAATATAAATAAAGGTATAGATTCACTTAATGTTTATCCAGATGTAAAATATAGAAGACTTAAAGATAATATAATTGACTATTTAAATAATTATAGCTATTATTTTAGTAACAATCAAGAAGAAAGAAAGGATTTTATTAAGAACTTTAATGAATATAATTTTTCTCATGAAAATATTTTAGTTGGAAATGGTGCAACAGAAATAATAGATTTAGCTATTAGCTATTTAAACTCCATAACAATTGTAGTTCCATCATTTTTAGAATATGAACAATCTGGCAAAAAACATGAACTTAATATAAACTATTCATATTTAAATAATGATTTTAGTTTTAATTATAATGACATATTAGAAAAATTAGAAAACACCGATGGACTTATTATTGCTAACCCTAATAATCCAAATGGAGAAATTATCAATAAAAAAGAGTTTATATCAATATTAAATTATTGTGAAAGTGGAAATAAAATAGCTATTGTTGATGAGGCTTTCATTGAATTTAGTGGAGATTATAATTATAGTCTGCTAAATTTAACAAATCAATATGACTGTTTACTCATTATAAAATCAGTGACTAAGTTTTATGGGCTTCCAGGGGTTCGTCTTGGTTTTGGTGCTACTAAAAATAAAAAAGTATACAATTATATAAATTCAATTCAAAATCCATGGACTGTTAACTCTTTTGCTGAGTTATCTGCAGAATATATTTTAAAAGATGAAGAATACATAAAAAACTCCTTAAATTGGATTAAATCTGAAAAAAAATATATGGTGGATGAGTTAAATAAAATAACTATATTTGATAAGATTTATCATAGTTATGGTAATTATCTTCTATGTAAATTAGAGAATTTAACTGATAAAGATATTTACCTATATTTAAAAAATAAAAATATATTAATAAGAACTTGCAGTAATTATAGAGGATTAAATAATCAATT
>JAITOM010000201.1 GCA_031289975.1 Methanobrevibacter sp.
TAATGAGTTTTTTAAAAATATCTTTAAATTATCAATTTCATAAATAAAAATATAATATTATTTATTTTTAAAAATAAAATAGTTAAATTTATTAATTAATAATTTAATAAAATATTAGAAAGTATTATTGAAAATTAAGCAAATAAAAATAAATGATTAATTGCAAACTTTTTTTATTCCACTATAATTAAAATTTAATTATAGTCATTTTGAAAAAGTTCTTAAAATATTAGAAAGTATCATTGAAAATTAAGCAAATAAAAATAAATGATTAATTGCAAACTTTTTTTATTCCACTGTAATTAAAATTTAATTATAGTCATTTTGAAAAAGTTCTCAAATTTTGAATAATAAATTTTTTTATTAAATTATTTAATTTCAAATATCAGCTTATAAAAATTTATAATTTTAAATTTTAAATAATGTAAACATATATTAATTAATATAACTAATTTTAAATTAATATTTTTTAATATAGTATTTCTCTAAACTTTTGTAACTTTTATTTAAAAATTTTTATTAAAAATTATTCTTTAAATTATTTAAATTTTAATTTAAAAAGATGTTAAACTTTTTTTAAAAATTTAATGAAATATATTATGTTAATAAAGTTAAGCGAAATACTATAGTATTTAATTTTAAAAAAAGTTATTTATTAAGAACATTATCAAAACCACTATATTTCAATGGAAATAAGTTAAATATAAAGTTAATTAAAACTTATATTTTGGTGAAGTCATGTCTAAAAACAATATTAAGCATTATGATGATAGTGTAACTATTCCTAAAACATTGCTAAGCGTTTCTAACATTTCCATTTCATTTTCTCAATATAGTAAAGGTTTAAGACAAACGATTTTAAATGTTGTTGAAGATTTAGATTTAGATGTTCATGAAGGCGAAATAGTAGCTATTTTAGGTTCAAGTGGTTCTGGGAAAAGTTTATTAGCCCATGCTATCTTAGGAATATTACCTATGAATTCTTTACTTACAGGAGAAATGAAATACGAAGGAAAAATTTTAGATCAAAAATTAAAAGAAGAATTGAGAGGGGATGAAATAGCATTGATTCCACAATCAGTTGATTTTTTGGATCCATTAATGAAGGTAGGTGATCAAGTAATTGGTGATATTGAAGATGAAAAAAGGGAAGAAAAAAGAAAAACAATGATAAAAATCTTTGAAAATTATGATTTAAAAGAGGATGTAGCTGATTTATATCCTTTTCAACTTTCTGGAGGTATGGCAAGAAGAGTACTATTTTCCACATCCCTAATAAATAATCCAAAATTAATTATTGCTGATGAACCAACACCAGGATTAGATGAAAAATCCCTTAAAGAAACATTAAATTATTTAAAAATAATGGCTAAGGAAAGAAGAGGAGTAATTTTAATAACTCATGATATTCATGCTGCTGTAGAAATTGCAGATAAAATAGCTATTTTCTATTCAGGATACGTTATAGAAGTAAATAAAACTGAAAATTTTAGTGGAAATGGAGATAAACTTCTTCATCCTTATACAAGAGCACTATATAAAGCACTACCAGATAATGGTTTTCAGCTATTTGAAGGTAATCAACCAATAAATATAGATACAAAAGATAAATGTATTTATTATGATAGATGTAACCAGTCTATTGAGAAATGCAAACATTCTAATCCAGATTTAGTAGAAATCAATGGAATGAAAATAAGATGCTATTTTGTAGAAGAACAACACAATAAACAAAATTCAGCTAACGGGTAGGGGGTGGATGTTATGGTAAAGTTAAATGCAAACAATATTAGTTTTAAATATAGTGGAAGTAATGAATGGATTTTAAAAAATATTAGTATTTCATTAAAAGATAATCAAGTGAAGGGTTTAATAGGAGAAAGTGGAGGTGGTAAATCAACACTTTGTAAAATATTAACTGGATATGAAAACAATTTTGAAGGAGAAATTAAAATTGATGGATTAAATACAAATGACTCTAAAGTTAATCCAGTTCAATTAATATTTCAACATCCAGAAAGAACAATGAATCCAAAATGGAAAATGAAACGAAGTCTTGATGAATCATGGGATGTTAATGATGATATTTTAGAAAAATTTGGAATTAAAAAAAGTTGGCTAAATAGATGGTCTAATGAACTTTCTGGTGGAGAATTACAAAAATTTTCAATTATTAGAGCATTAAACCCGAAAACAAAGTTTTTAATTGCTGATGAGATAACCACTATGTTGGATGCAGTTACTCAAGTACAAATATGGAAATTACTCTTATCCATAGCTAAAGAAAAAGGAATTGGAATTTTGGTTGTTAGTCACGATAAACAATTAGTAAATGAAATCTGTGATGAAGTAGTTTATTTAAATGATATTAATACTGTTTAAGATGCATACATACGACATATCGCAATTTTTAATTAAGTTAAATTGGAAATAGCTATAATTATTTTAGAAGTATTTGAATTAGGCTCATGCACACGACACATAGCAAAATTTTTAATTAAGTTAAATTGAAAATAGCTATAATTATTTTAGATGTATTTACATTATTTACTAATATAATGATATCTACATTTAATTTAAATGATTTTTATAAATTTTATCAAATTTGTCATATATTAGGTATTTCATGCATGAGCCTTGAATTATAGTCATTATAGAAAAGTTCTTAAATTTTAAAATGATAATTTTTTTATTAAATTGTTTAATTTTAAATATCATTTTTATAAAAATCTATAATTTTAAATAATGTGAATATATTTTAATTAATATAAATAATTTTAAATTAATATTTTTTGATAATATTTATTTTTAAAAAAAACTATTTATTAAGAACTTTATCAAAACCACTATGTGTTAATGGAGAAGATCTATGATAAATGAAATAATTTCTTTAAAAAATCTTAGTAAAGTTTATGGGAAATTTCATGCTTTAAGAAATGTTTCTTTAACTGTTAAAAAGGGTGAAATTCATGGATATTTAGGTCCTAATGGAGCAGGAAAAACAAGTACTATAAAGCTTCTCTTAGGTTTATTAGAACCATCTTCTGGAGAAGTTAAAGTATTAGGAGAAAATCTCTATGAAGATAGTAGAGAATCAATTAAAGTAAGATCCCATATAGGATGCATGTTAGAACATGATGATTTAGATTTGAACTCAACTGGCTTAGAAAATCTTATTTTTTGGGGGAAACTTTATGGATTAGAAAAAAAGGGGCTGTGAAAAATCCAGCTGATAAATTATTTTTCCAACTTTTTATTCAAATGTAGGCATTAAGTAAAAGTCCTTTTTAATATTGCATTGATCTTATAAAGTCCTTAAAATGCTTTAAAAATTAAGTATTAAAAATATTAAATAAAGTATTATAGCTTCATCAGTTGAATTTTTCACAGCCTC
>JAITOM010000208.1 GCA_031289975.1 Methanobrevibacter sp.
ATAAATTCGTTCAACTTGCATGGCTTAATCGAATCCCAATAGCAGTAGCCTCTGCCAGGATCAAACAGATTTGACAGAGAAAAAAATCATGAAAAATGACTCTTTCCAAAAAATAAAAATAATAGAAGTACTAAAAATCTAAAAACTACAAAAAAATAGACAGGAAAATATAATAACACTTAAATCAAAAAATATTACATCCATAAAAATAATATAAATTAGAGACATAACAAAAATAAACTAAATATCACCACATCTACCAAAAAACCAACATCAAACAACAAATAATAACATTTGAGTTCTCACCAAAAAAAATGATCATTACAATGTTAATTTTAAATAAAATACTATTTTTTGAATTATATTAATAAAATCATTATCCAAAATATGTATATTTACTCAAATAAACATGAAAAAATTCTAAATCATATAAACAAATCTTGCTTATAAAAGAAATTTAGCCATATGTGGAATAAAAATAATCTTCATAGTAAAAAAAATGTGAATAATACATCATAACTCCAATCAACACCAAAAAACATAAGGCACAACCAATACACACAAACCTAACAACAACAAAACAAAACAGAAAAAATTGCAAAACAAATATTAAACACGTATTTCTATGTAAAAATTCAGTATGAACTTTAAAAAATTATAAATTTTAAAATAAAAAAATAAAATTAAGCTATATTTTTGTAAAATAGAGCTTGTCTAATAATTATTTTCATCAAAATTTTCAAATCGCCTATTTCATAAATAATAAATATAGATTAAAATAAATTTTAAATTAATATTAAATTATAAATAAATGTCTATATTTAAATTAAAATTATATTATAAATTTATATTCATTTTAAAGATGATTGTTATTATAGTATTTTGTAAATTTATTTTTATATATTTTCAACTTTTAAATAAATATTTTAAAAAATATTATATGTGGTGTGGGGAACAATTCTATTAAAACATTTTTAGAATATAACCCTTAATTTTTTATTTATTTTAGCTATAATTTATTTTTCATTGCCCATAATTCATATACTCTTTTTTTTAATAATGATAAATTTTAGTTAATGGTATGAATTATGATATAATTCTTGTTTTATAAAATAATTATGCAACTTTTTCACTTATTTCAAAAAAAATAATCCTTTTTTATTTATCTAATAATAATTAAAAACTTAATATTAATATTATAATAATCACATTTTTTATAATAATGAATTTATAATTGTTAATATGACTATTTAAATCTTTAAAACTAATAATTTATATAAACTAATATTATTAAAACTGACAATAATAATATAATTATTTTAAAGAATAATATAATATAGCTTATTAAAGAAAATATAATATATATTAAAATATTATAACTATTTTAAAGAAAAATAAAGGACAATAACAATTGTTTCCCAACCCCCATATAATGAAATATTTATTTAAACATGAATTAAGTTTTATATTTTTTTTATTTTTTAATATGAATAATTAATATTTATTTAAATTATAAAAAATCAAAAATTATATAAAATCAAAGATTTTTAACTTTAAAAATTTAATGAAAATCAAAAAATTGAAGTTGATAAACCATCCCAATAACAAATAATAAAAAAATTAATACCATAATAATTAATAATATTTCACTTGAATACATAAGTATTATAGCTTTTATTATATCATTATATTCAAGCGCTTTATTATTATCTCCAATTGAAGGTTTATAAATCTTTTCTCCAAAATATATGTTAGTACCTCCAAGTTGTATCTTAATAGCTGATGCTACAGATGCTTCAGGATATGCAGAATTAGGACTTTTATGATTTTTTCTATCTCTAATCATTATTTTAAATGAATTGATTATATTTCCTTTAACAATGGGCGAACTTAAACATATAAGTATGCCTGTTAGTCTTGCAGGTATTAAATTAAATAAATCATCTAATTTTGCAGGATAAAAACCAATACATTTATATTTTTCAGTTAAATAACCAAGCATTGAATCTATAGTATTAATTCCTTTATACATCATAGCTAAAGGAGCTCCACCAATAATTCCATAAAAAATAGGGGCGATTACTCCATCTGATGTATTTTCTGCAATAGTTTCAATATCTGCTCTTATAATATCAGTTTTTGAAAGATTTTTCGTGTCTCTTCCAACAATATAAGACAGTTTTAATCGTGCTGTTTCTAAATCATCAGCTTGTAGTGATTTATAAACTTCAGTTCCTGCTTTATCTAAACTTTTAGCTGCAATTGTAGTCCAAATAATAAATATATTTAATATATGGAAAAGATATATGTTTATTAAAGAGAGTTTAAGTAGAAAATATGGAATAGTAAAAGTTAAAAGTCCAACTATAATTACAATTAAACCACCATAAACTTTTAAGCTTTCACAATCTTTAGTAATTTTCCTAAAATAATTTTCTAATGCAGATATTAACTTTCCAATATAAATAATTGGATGTGGAAACCATGAAGGATCACCTAATATGAAATCAAGAATAATAGCTATTGATACATAAATAATGTTGGTTGCTATATAAAAATTAAACACTATTTTATACCTCTTATCTTATTAAATAGCTATTTTATAGTATGAAACTTAAATTTTGCAAAAATCATTATTTCTAATTTTTCTTAAAATCAATTCTTTTAAAATTAAAATTATTATTTTTAAAAATTAAATATAAATAAAATATGTAATTATAAATTAATAAAATTTATTAAATAATTTTGAAAATTAAAATAGTATAATAAAAATTAAAAAATTTTTAAATTATAGTGGTTTTAATAAAATTTTTAATAAATAACTTTTTTAAAAATAAATATTATTAAAAAATATTAATTTAAAATCATTTATATTAATTTAAATATATTTAAATTTAATTAAAATATATTTAAAATTTAAAATTTAAAATTATTAATTTTTATAAATTAGTATTTGAAATTAAATGAGTTAATAAAAAAATTTTTCATCCAAAATTTAAGAACTTTTCCAAGATGACTATAATTTAAAATCTAAATATTTTATTCAAATTATTTCTTAAAAATAAGAAATTTAATTAAAAAAATTAAATTTAAAAGAAAATTGAAAACAATTATTTTGCAAAAATTTAAGTCTCCTATTATAATGAGCTTAAAATTAGATATTAACTAATTAAAAATTGAAAGTTTATAAATATTAAAAAGAAATTTTTTTTAAAAGTGATTCAATGTCTTGGAAAGGGAAATTTAGTTTAATAATTTTATTAATTTTATTATCCACAACATTAACTTATATGTTTAGACCAAACTATGATCAAGTATGGTCAGGAGATATTATTGGCACTGTTAAACTTCCTCAACC
>JAITOM010000261.1 GCA_031289975.1 Methanobrevibacter sp.
AAATAAAATAATTAAATTTATTAATTAATAATTTAATAAAATATTAAAAAATATTATTAAAAATTAAGCAAATAAAAATAAATGATTAATTACAAACTTTTTTTATTCCACTATAATAAAAAAAATTAAAAAGTTATTAAGCGAGAATCCTCTTATAATATTTTTAATTAAAAATTTAATATAATACTTCATTTTAAAAACTTCTATTATTGAACTTGTTCAATTAGAAACTGGAAATCTATAATCAATTTTTTTTATATAATTAATTATGTTAAAAAACATTATTATAATGTTTGTCAACAAATCTCAATCCTTGTTTTAGTGGAATAAATATTTAAAACGAATCTACGACAATACATCAACAAATAAGTTTTAATCCTTGTTTTAGTGGAACAGTGAATTTGATTTTCCTTAAGTTGACAGCATTGCCCCCTCCTTCTTAGCATTTATATTATTAATTTATATTTAATTATCTGGTAAAACATGTGAAAGAATAATGATGATAATAATAGCTATTAAAGATTTTGAAATATAAATATCTTCTTTTAAATATTTAAAGCCTTATCAATCTTATTTATATTAAAATATAAAAAAACTGCAAAGATTATTGGGATTATAGCTAATATCATGAAAAAAGTGGTTTCATTATGTATGAAATATTTAACAATTTGTGAATTTATTGCTTGACCAGCAGCATTGCTTATATACCATAAAGACATCATCCTTGATTTAAAAAATTTTGGGGCTAATTTATATATTGTTGATAATGTAGTTGGAGCAATTAAAACCTGACCAAGCATAATCAACAAGTTTGGTAAAATTATCCACAAAATACTAATTTTATTACTATAACCAGTCATTAACGTTGAAACGGATAGTATTAAGAATGCTAATCCACTGACTATTAAAGCATAAACAGATTTTTTAGCAGTTGTAGATTGCTTATTTCCAAGTTTCATCCGAAAATAAAGAAAAACAGGAGTTAATAAAATAAGGAAGAAAGAATCTAAAGATAAAATCCAAGAAGGAGGAATCCATCCTAACTGAACATTTTTCTCGACAAACAATAAAATTGTTAAACCAACTTGTTCTTGTAAAATCCAATATATAACGGTTGCAATAAATAAAGGAACATAAATTAAAACATTACTATATTCCATTTTTGTAATCTTTTTAGAAGATAATGTTGAATAAAATAAATAAAAGGGAATTATAATTATAAAAATACTAACCAATAGTATAAGATTATCAATACTAAAACAATTAAATAAATTCATTAAAAATAGTATAAAAGCAATTCCAAATGCTCCAATAGTAACCTTTATAAATAAAGATTTAATTTCATGTTTTTGAATTTTATCAAAAGATTTTTCATTGAATAAATCTTTATTAACAAAATAAAAACATAATATTCCTATAAACATTCCAATTGCTGCTAATCCAAAACCATAATGAAAATTATAATTAAAACCAAACCATCCAGTTAATATAGGTGAAATAAAAGCACCAATATAAATTCCAAAATAATATAGGTAGAATGCAGAATCGCGAAGACCGTTCCTATCAGGATACAGCTCCCCCACCATTTTTGAAATGTTTGGTTTAAGAAGACCCGAACCAATAATAACTACTAATAATCCTAAAAATAATCCATTCATTCCATACAATACACTTAAAGTAATATGTCCAAACATTATAAGTATTGAACCATAAAGGACAGTTTTATAAGATCCTAATAAACGATCTCCAAGATATCCTCCTAAAATACCTACTAAATATATTAATGCAGCATAAATAGCTACAATTGATGCTGCTGTCGATTGTGGAAGTCCAAGTCCACCATCACTAAAAGTAAAATATATATAAAAAAGCAATATTGCTTTCATTCCATAATAGCTAAATCTTTCCCATAATTCTGTAAAAAACAAAGCATAAAAAGATTTTGAAAATTTAAATATTCTGTTTTCTTTATTTAATCCCAATGTTTCACCGAATAGGTAATTGAATAATCAATGTGTTTTTATTTACAATTTTTCTTCTTTACTTATATAAATGGGTCTTTTTTTAGTTTCAAGATAAGTTCTTGAAAGATATAAGCCAAGCAAACCAATACAAAATAGCTGTACTCCACCAATGAATAAAACTGAACATACCGTAGATGCCCATCCTGGCACAGAATCATTACCAATCAAATGTTGAATTATAATCACGAATATAAATATTATTGAAATTACAGATAGTATAATTCCTAAAATTGTTGAAATGGATAATAAAGAGGTTGAAAATGAGACGATTCCTTCAATAGAATATTTTAAAAGTTTTAAAAATGACCAACTACTTTCACCTTCTTCTCTTTCAATATTTTCAAACTCCAAATATTTAGTTTCAAAACCTACCCATGAAAATATACCTTTTGAAAATCGATTGTATTCGGTTAAACTCAAAACAGAATCAGTCATAGCTCGACTCATCATACGATAATCTCTTGCCCCATCCACAATATAAACATCACTCAATCTATTAATTATTTTATAAAAAAGTTTAGAAAATAATGATCTTAAAATAGGTTCACCTTTTCTTGTTACTCTTCTTGTTGCAACAGAATCATAACCAGACTCCATATAATCTATCATTTCAGGTAGTAATGCTGGTGGGTCTTGAAGATCAGCATCCATTGTTACAATATAATCCCCTTTACTGTTTTTTAATCCAGCATATATCGCAGCTTCTTTTCCAAAATTTCTTGAAAATTTAATATATTTTAATCTTTCATCTTTTTTTGAAAGGTCTTTAATAACTTTAAATGTATCATCTTTAGATCCATCGTCAACAAAAATAATTTCAAAATCTAAATCATCTTTACCTTTAAAAACCTTTAAAATTTCATTATAAAATACTGGAGCTGTTTTTTCTTCATTAAAACATGGGACACAAATACTAACTAAGGTCATTTTCATCATCTTTTTATTTTAAATATATTATAGTGGATTCTATGAAGTTTTTATAAATAACTTTTTTAAAAATAAATATTATTAAAAAATAGCAAAAATTAGAAATTTTTTGACTTATAAAATCATAGATTTTATAAATATTAATTTACAATTGTTTATATTAATTAAAAT
>JAITOM010000311.1 GCA_031289975.1 Methanobrevibacter sp.
CGCATCTTTTAATAATCATATAAATAGTGAAAGTAAGGAAAAAGAGGAATTAACTGATAAAATTGAGAAGATAGATGGAGTATCTGAATTATCCTTTGATAAAATCGCTATTTAGAATCATTAACATATATAACCAATACAATCAATAATATAAAACTGAATAGTGAAAAAAAACTTAAAAATGTAAAAATAAGAATGAATGCTCTAATAGAAAAATAAGCCATGTTTTAAGATTAAAAAATAAAAATAAAAAAATAAAAAGGCATGAAATACAAAAAAAGAACATATAATGAGCTATTGAATTATGTCCTGTTCTCTATATAATTTATTATAATAGTCATTTTTGGAAAAGTTCTTAAATTTTGGATGATAACCTTTTTTATTAAATTATTTAATTTCAAATATTAATTTATAAAAATCTATAATTTTAAATTTTAAATAATATAAATTTATTTTAATTAATATAACTAATTTTAAATAAATATATTTTAAATAAATATATTTTAAATAAATATATTTTAAATAAATATATTTTAAATAAATATATTTTAATAATATTTATTTTTAAAAAAGTTATTTATTAAGAATTTTATCAAAACTACTATAATATTAAATTAATTTCTTAAGAGAGAATAACATGGTTCCTTGATTAGTATTCAGGTTCTGTCAATATGTTATTGATGCAATATGAAAATCTCCTTAAGCAGAATAAAAACAAAGTTCATCATCTAAATCTATCTTTTTATAAAACATCACATAGATTGAAGATTTTTTCCATCCACATTATATTTGTAAGATTTATTCTCAAATTCAATCCTCTATCAGTTCTAAATCTTTTTTTTAAATATTTTAGCATATTTATACCAAAAAATCTTTCTAATTTATTATTCATATTTATTTTTTAGCTTAATTCTATAAATAAAAATCTAAAACTAAATTTACATGTCATTTATTTAAATGACTATAACATAATTTTAAATAAAAACATTTATATACTATTAAACTAATAACATAATTTACATGGAAAATAATGACAAGATATTTATTTTCTTAAATGTAAACTAAGAATTAAAAAAGCTTTTCACATGTGATTTAAGTATAAAAAAGGTTTTAAAGTAGAATTTAAATATAAATAAAGTTTTTAGATGAAGTATTTGGATAAAAAAGGTTTTAAAGTAGAATTTAAAGATAAATACAGTTTTTAGATGAAGTATTTGGATAAAAAAGGTTTTTAACTGGAATCTAAACATAAAAAAGTGAAGAAATAATATAATTAAAAAATGTGGCAAATAAAACATTATTTTAGGTGAATTAAAATGAATGAAAAAAAACTTAAAGATATAGCTGAAATTTTTACAGGAATGGTAGTAAAAAGATTTGAAAGAAATGAATCATTAAATGATGATGAAATTGAAGAAGAATATTATTATATGACTCTTAACAATCTAAAAGACAATAATATTGATTTAAATAATCTTGAACCAATAAAACCAAATAAAATTGTGAATAAATATCTTCTTCAGCAAAATGATATTATAATAAAATTATCATCACCATACAGTGTAGCATTGGTCGATTTTAGAGATAAATCCTTAGAAAAATTTAAAGATAAAAATATTTTTCTAAGTTCAAATTTTGCAGTATTAAGAGATTTAAGCTATTTTAATCCTAAATACTTATCTTTTATATTGAATACTAATAATACTAAAAAACAAATCTATAAATATGAAACTAAAACACCTATACAAACTATTTCAATAAAAGATTTAAAAGAAATTAAAATATCATATATTGATATAAAAAAACAAGAGAAATATGGTGAATTACTCTCTCTATTACATAAAAGACAGGTTTTAAAAGAAGGAATAATGAAATATGAATTAAAATTAAGTGAAAACTACATGAAAAATTTTAAAGGATAATTATAAATTTAAATAATCAGTTAAAAAAATTTTAAAGGATAATATAAACTAAAAACTTAAAGAGGAGTTATAATGAGAAATAATTTAGTGAAAACTTTATGGTTAAAACATAATGAACTTAAAGGCAATATGAATGTAGATGAATTTAGAAATTACTATTTTGGACTTATTTTTTATAAATATTTATCTGAAAAAATAGAATTTGAATTAAATAAGCTTTTAAAAGATAAAAACATAGATTTTGATAATGCTTATGAAAATGAGGAATATAAAAAGGAACTTGAAGATTATGCAATAAAAAAATTAGGTTACTTTATTCAACCT
Organism: Methanobrevibacter sp.; assembly: GCA_031289975.1. Taxonomy (GTDB): domain Archaea; phylum Methanobacteriota; class Methanobacteria; order Methanobacteriales; family Methanobacteriaceae; genus Methanovirga. Next base: position 2,247 of record JAITOM010000311.1, read on the forward strand.
AAATATCTATTTAATCAAACAGTAAAAAAGATTAAAAACAAATATTATATATGGGATGGAGTAAACAGAGAAAATTACATAATAAATGATTTAAATAAAGCATTAAAAGAAATTGAAAACTCTTCTAAAGGTCAAGAAAGTGAAAATGATTTTATAAATATTTTTAAAGGCATAGACTCAAAATCAGAAAATTCTGATAAAAATAGATTAATTAGTAAAATATTACTTTATTTATCAGAAATAGACTTTAATTTAGCTAATCAAGAAACAAATAAGAACATGGATACAAAAGATTCTTTAGGTGACGCTTTTGAATATCTAATATCTCAATTTGCATTAAACATAAGTAAAAAACCAGATGATTTCTATACTCCAAAACAGGTATCTAAATTATTAGCTAAACTTGCAACGATTAATAAAAAAAATATTAAAACTGCTTATGATCCATGTTGTGGTTCTGCTTCACTTCTTTTAAGAGTAGGAAAAGAAGTAAATGTATCTGATTTTTATGGTCAGGAATTAAATATGGCAAACTATAATCTTGCAAGAATGAACATGCTTGTAAATAATGTGAATTATGATAATTTTGATATTCAACAAGGAGATGCATTAGAAAATCCAAAATATTTGGATAAAAAATTTGAAATCATTGTTTCCAATCCACCATTTTCAATTAAATGGTCTGCTGATAAAACTTTCTTAGATGATGTGAGATTTAAAGAATATGGAAAATTAGCACCAAAGTCCAAAGCTGATTTTGCATTTATTCAAGATATGATTTATCATCTTGATGATAATGGAACAATGGTTGTTATTCTACCTTATGGAGTTTTATTTAGAGGAATAAATGAAGGCATAATTAGAAAATATATTATTGAGGAAAAAAATTGTTTAGACGCTGTCATTGGATTACCTAACAATATTTTCACTGGAACTTCAATCTATACTGTTGTTTTAGTTTTTAGAAAAAATAGAGAAAATAAGGATAATATTTTTTTCATTGATTCATCAAAAAATTTTGAAAAAATAAAAAATAGAACTATCCTAACTGATGAATTCATTAATAAGATAATTAACACTTATAAAAAAAGAGGTGAAATAGAAAATTATTCCCACATAGCTTCATTAAATGAAATAAAAGAGAATGATTACAATCTTAATATTTCAAGATATATAAATAATTTCAAAGGGGAAGAATTGGATGAGAAAGAGATTTTAAATAAAATAAATGATGCGAACAGTGAAATCAAGGAAATTGATAAAAAAATTGAAGAATACTGTATTCAGTTAAACATCAAAAAACCATTCTTTATAGATATGGACAAGTAACTAATTTAAATTGACAAGTAACTAATTTAAATTAAATAAAATTTGAAAATATATATTTGGGGAGGATAAAAATGTTAACACTTGCAGTTTATGATATTTCTGAAAATAAAAGTAGAAATACATTAATTAAATTATTAAGACATTTTGGATTTTATAGAATACAAAAATCAGTGTTTGTTGGAAATTTAAACTTAAATAAAAGAATGGAGTTAATGGAGGATATTGAAATACACTTGTCTTCAGATAGAGATAGTATAATGCTATTTCCTATCTGTGAAAGTTGTAAAGATTCTATTGAAATTTGTAGTGACTATGAAATAAGTTTAGATCATCAATTAGAGTTTAAAGTTCTATAGGTAGAATGTAACAATAATAGAAAACCATATTTAGAATAATGTTTTATCAGCCGAATTTGAATTATGATCTATTCTAAAAGTCGTAGTCTTTATTTTAGCAAAATATCTTTTTCAATTATAGTAATGTAAAAATGTTTGTAATTAACCTTTTATTTTAAATACTCTTATTGTTGAAAATCTATTTTCAAATTAGGAGAATTTATTTCCCGTTTTTAAAAATTTTAAATTAATATAAAATAAATTTTTAAAATAAAAATTTTTATTTTTTTATTTTTAAAAATAAGAATTATACTTCTTTTAATTAAAAATTTAACATTTATAGTATAATTTAGAAAATCTCATTACTTACAAACATTATTTCATACAATAAAAAAAAAAAAAATAAATAGCTATTCTTAAACATATTATATGAGTATTAAAAAAACACTGAAAAGTATTACTTAAAAATATAAAAAAGAAAAAATTATCTCATTAAAATACTAACAATAGCTATAACAACACCCAAAACACCTATCATAAAAGCTAAAATAGGCAATATATAATTTTTAATGGTTTTCAATTCCATTAAATCCAGTTTTAAGTGTTCTAAATCATTATTTATAATATTATCTACTTTACCATCTATTTTATTTATTTTTTCATTTAAACCTAATTCTACTTTATCTATTTTTTCATTTAAACCTGATTCTACTTTATCTATTTTTTCATTTAACATATCAAATTTTAAATTAAAATACTTTAAATCCTCATCATCCATAGTAAGAACCTCCAAAACATTTTAAAAAAGGTTTTATCCAAAACCTCAATTATTCATTATTTATAATTCATCGTATATATAATTTTAAATAACTATTAATCTTCAAATTTTCTTAAATAGTTACTAAAAATACTAAAAATAGTAACAAAAATCATAACTATTAAACTAATTAATGTAATACATACTATTATATCCATTAAAAACACTTAAAATCCTTTTTCCTATTTTTTACTCATAGTTATTTCTTTAAATCTTTTAAATTCTAAAAATTCTTGTTGTTCTCTACTTTCAATATCATTATTAAAATATGAATTTTTAATACTAATATTTTATTTATTTCTTAAAACACTAATAGAACCAGTAGAACAACATATTAATCACACTTTCAATTAAAATAGCTTCAGTATTACTTTTTCTTGTCCACAAAAACCTTAATAAAGTAGCTAATATAAAAATTATTAAACATATTTTAGTAGAATATCTTTTACGGCACTGTAAAAAGAGATGGAAATTCACAATCTGGAATTTGGTTTTTTAGCAGAGAACATTTAGACCATATACATGTCATTGTGCGACAGGATATCAAGTTTTGAACGATTATTCTGATAGAAAGAAAGAAACCATATACATGTCATTGTGCGACAGGATAGGGTCTCTATTCTTCATTAATTAATTCAGTAAAATATTGTTAAATATTTTAATCCCAGTTGTGTGGGATTTTTTCCCCAGAAACTCTTAAACAAGTGATTGGTTAAGAGGTTGCATGATGGAAATATCTAATTAACTATAAGTATCCATGTAGTTAAGGGCTAGAGAAAGAATGACAAGGCTAACGATAAGTGAACAATTATAAGCATCGTTATTATAAGCAATAGGTGGGATACA
>JAITOM010000332.1 GCA_031289975.1 Methanobrevibacter sp.
GTGGTAGACATCATCTTTACAGAATTTGTAGCTTAGTATATTGATTAATATATGTGGTTTTAATTCTTCTAATTTTCCTTCTTTGGCTGAATTTGAGAATTCTTTTGCTAAGTAAAGTAAACTTCTTCTCTTAAAGTAGTTTTGGTTTTGGTTTTGCACTTCTATTATGAAGTGTCTGCCATCATAGGATTCTGATCTTAGGTCTAAGATGCATGCTTTTTTACCTTTAATTTCGCCTGCAATCATTTTATTTGCAATAATATTTATAGATTTTATTGAATCATTATCTTCTAAGAGTATTGCATTAATAAATGATTTCAATTGATTTTCCATACCCTCACTTGCCATATATTGAGAAAACAAATAGTCATCCAACGGATTAAAAGGTCTCATAAACAAAACATCCCCAAAAAAATATTTTCAAATAAAATATGATTTTTAGTAAAAGCCATATATAAAGAATGCTTATAGAAAAATTAATTTCCATGCCCAAATGAAAAATCTATACACACTTGAAAAATCTATACTCACTTGAAAACCCCATGACTGTGAAAAACCCCATATCAAATTGAAAAGTTTATTGTAAAGTGAAAATAAGTGAATAATATAAAACAAGAGTGCATATAATATGATCCCTATTTTTTTTGGCAATGAAATTTTCAATCCAAATTTCAGTGAATAATTTTTCATTGATTAAAACATAGCAGTTTTTTTTTAAATGATAATTTTTTACTTAAAATGTTTGCTAAAAAATAGATTTCATGCTATTAATATAAAACAAGAGCGCACATATAAAAAATATAATGGTGGTTTTGATAAAGTTCTTAATAAATAAACTTTTTTAAAAATAAATATTATTAAAAAATATTAATTAAAAATCATTTATATTAATTAAAATATATTTAAATTATTTAAAATTTAAAATTATAGATTTTTATAAAGTAATATTTAAAATTAAATAATTTAATAAAAAAATTTTTCATCCAAAATTTAAGAACTATTCCAAAAGGAATATATTAGAAAATAAATTTAAAGATTAAAAAGTAGAAAAAATTTAAAAGAGTGAAAATGATAATAAAAGCTTAAATTGAAAATTAAATAATTTTTTAAAGATGAAAAACAAAATTAAAAAAATAAAAAGAGATAAAACATTGAAAAAGAATGAGTAATAAGTTATGTCCTGCTCTCTCCACACTTTTTGATGCTAATTATAAATGAAAAGAAATATATAATGGTTTTGATAAAATTTTTAATAGAGACTGGGCAACAATTATTTTTTAATGGGAAAAATTACTAAATTTGTATGGCTACATTAATGCTGAACTATCTATCCCATGAAATAATATATTAATCTTTGACTATTTCATAATTGTTGCACAGTCTGAATAAATAACTTTTTTAAAAATAAAATATTATTGATAATGTATTATAGTATTTCTCCAAACTTTTGCAACAAATATTATTGAAATGTATTATAGTATTATCTCCAAACTTTTGCAACATTTATTTAAAAATTTTTATTAAAAATTATTCTTTAAATTATTCAAATTTTAATTTAAAGTGATATTAAACTTTTTTAAAAATTTAATGAAAAATTATTCAAATTTTAATTTAAAGTGATATTAAACTTTTTTAAAAATTTAATGAAAATATATTAGGGTAATAAAGTTAAGAGAAATACTATACTTTAATATTATTTATATGGGTCTGGGAAACAATTGTCTTTGTCCTTTATTTTTCTTTAAAATAGCTATAATATACATGATAAAAAGATGGAAAATTTTAATATGGAAACAAATGATTCTCTTAAAAGAAATTTAAAATCAAGACATATTACTATGATGGCTATTGGTAGTTCAGTTGGAACTGGACTTTTCTTAGCATCAGGTTCTATGATTTCTGAATCTGGTCCTGGTGGAGCATTATTAGGATATATTTTAGTTGGATTTGCTGTCTATCTTGTAATGAATGGACTTGGAGAAATGTCAACTTACAATCCTGTATCTGGTTCAATCATGACATTTTCCAAGGAATATGTTGATAAATCCTTAGGATTTTCAGTTGGATGGATATACTACTACATGGAAATATCTGGAATAATTCTTGAAATAAGCACCGCTGGAATTCTTATGAAATTCTGGTTTCCTGAACATCCTCTTTGGATTTTTACAATAATATTTTTTGTATTGATGCTGTTTATAAATCTATTAGGAGTGAAGATTTTTGGAGAAGTTGAATTTTGGATGACGACCATTAAAGTTGTAACAATCATTGTCTTTATAATACTTGGTTTATTGATTATCTTTGGTTTTATTGGAACAAATCCATTAGGATTTAGTAACTTCTTTTATAAAGGGGGACCTTTTATAGGAAATATAAGTTCATTTTTCTCAATACTGTTATTATGTGCATTATCATTTGGTGGAACTGAATTAATCGGTGTTGTAGCAGGAGAATCAGAAAATCCTTCTAAATCAATACCTAAAGCAATTAACAACACCATATTTAGAATATTGATATTTTACATTGGAACCATGTTTATTGTTGGGGCGATGATACCATATGACTCCACAAACTTATTAGGTTCCCACTCAAATTTAGCTATTTCCCCATTTACATTACTATTTTCTTATGCTCATTTACCTGCGGTTGAATCCATTATGAACTTCATTATTTTAACTGTTGTTATATCTGCAGGTAACGCAGCTTTTTATGCTTCTACAAGAATGCTCTACTCACTTGGAAAAGAAGGGTATGGATCAAAGAAATTTTTATTAAGTAAAAATGGAATACCTTTCTTTTCAATAATGATCTCGTTAATTATTGGAATTGTATGTGTATTAATTGGAATACTTGGTTATGAAGCATATTTAATTTTAATCGAAGGAACAGGGATATGTTACTTAATTTTATGGTCATGTATGGGATTAGCTCACTACCGTTTTAGAAAAGCATATATAAGACAAGGATTAGATTTAAATAAATTAAAATTCAAAGGAAAATTATTCCCAATAGGTCCAATTATTATTGTTTGTTTTTTTATTGGAATATTACTATATAATCTAATTTTAGGTCTCTTAACTGACTGGATAATTACATTAAATTTATATATCTCAGTTATAATATTTATTGTACTATTTGTATATTATAAATTAAAATACAAAACTAAATTAATACCATTAGAAAAAATAAACCTTGAAAATACTAATGAATAGCTATTAATGGGATAAAATAATTAATAATACTCACCAATACAGAATTATAGGACTTTAGATCATATAACTCATTTAATTTTTAATATAACTATTGAAAAAATTAAAATGAAGATTCAGAAGGATTTTAATGAACAAAATAAAAATTTAAAATTATAGACTTTTATAAACTAATATTTAAAATTAAATAACTTAATAAAAAAGTTTACCATTTTAAAATTTAAGAACTTTTCCATAATGACTAATAAAGAAAAAATAAAAAATTTTTCTAACTTAAAACAAGTTTTAAGTAAATAAAAGCTTCACTTTTCTAAGTTTAAAAATATAAAAATTTTAAACTAAAGAAAATCTTTCAGATTTTCTAATTAAAATAAAAAATTTCAATAAAAAGAATCAAAGATTCTCTAAGTTAAAACTAAAGCTTTTAAATATAAAAAATGGTTCTAAACTAAATAAACATATTAAGTCGTCTGTATTAAGTCGCCCGTATTATTTAAACATTTAAAATGTTATATTTGTAATAGCTATTTTATTTCCATAATACGATATATTTCATCTATATCTAAACTTGTTCTTACAATATCTGCTAATTTATCTAATTCCTTTTCTCTAAGATTTTCATAATCTTTAGATTCTTTTTTTTCTATACCTTTTTTTCCCCTGATTTTATTGAGTATAAATTCTCTAAAATCTGGTTTATCAAAAATTCCATGTATATACGTTCCTAAAACTGAACCATTCTTATTTATTGATCCATCAAAATAATTTTCCTTATTTATATTAAACAATGGATTTGCAGATTTTCCATTAGTAGAAACACCCATATGGATTTCATAACCATATACAGAAATATTATTATCAGATATTAAATTTGCTTCAACCCTCTTTGTAACTTTTTTAGTTTCAAAAACAGTTTCAATATCTAAAAGACCAAGCCCATCAATTTTTAAAGTTTTTGTTTCTACATTATAAGGATCTATTATACTGTTACCAAGCATTTGATAGCCACCACAGATTCCTATTATTTGACCTGTTTTTTTATATTCCTTAATTTTATCAAATAGTCCTGATTCTTTAAGATAATTCAGGTCTTCTATAGTGTTTTTACTTCCAGGTATAATTAATAAATCAGGATTTCTAAAGTCACGGATTGAACTTATATATCTAATAGAAACATCGTCTTCAATTTTAAGTGCATTTAAATCTGTAGAATTAGATATTCTTGGTAATCTTAAAACAGCAATGTCAATAAGATTAGTTATATTCTTATTAATTATAGCAGGTCTGTCTTCATCTTCTAATAGTAAATTAAAACATGGTACAACACCAAGACATTTTTTATTAGTTATTTCCTCAAGCATATCAAGACCTGGTTTTAGTATATCTACATCACCTCTAAATTTATTTATTATTGTTCCTCTAACCCTTTTTCTTTCATCATCACTAATAAGCATTAATGTCCCACATAACGATGCGAAAACCCCTCCTTTATCAATATCTCCAACTAATAGAACTGGAGCATCTATAAGTTCAGCCATGCCCATGTTGACAATATCTTTATCTCTTAAATTTATTTCCGCTGGACTACCTGCACCTTCCATAATAATAATATCAAATTTTTTCTCTAAATCGCCAAATTGTGTTTTTAACATGTCCATAAATTCTAATTTTAATTCATGGTATTCCATAGCTGTGCTATTACCATAAACTTCACCATTTACAATTATTTGACAATCCTTATCTCCTGTAGGTTTTAAAAGTATGGGATTCATATAAACTTCTGGTTCTAAACCTGCAGCATAAGCTTGAAGTACTTGAGCACGACCAATTTCTTTACCATCAAGAGTTATATAAGAATTTAAAGACATGTTTTGCGACTTGTATGGACACACATTATAACCATCTTGTTTAAAAATCCTACATAGTGCTGTTACTAATATACTTTTTCCTACTGACGATCCTGTACCCTGAATCATGATTTTTATGATAATTCCCCTATAATTTTTAGTTATTAATTAAATTAGTTATTATCTAATAGAATAATTTTTAATTAATTCTTACTTATAGTGGTTTTGATAAAGTTCTTAATAAATAAACTTTTTTAAAAATAAATATTATTTAGTGTTTTGTATAATTAATTTTTTATATTAATTCAAAAAATTTTTGCAAATTACTTTTTTAAATATTAATATTTATTCTTTTAAATTTAATTTAAAGAAATAAAAATTATTTACAATTGCAAATATTTAATTGAATTTTAAATAAATTAATATATAAATAAAAGAAAATCAAAGATTTTCTAACTTTAAAAACTAAAAGTTTTTAAAATAAAAGAAAATAATTTTAGAGAACACTATAAAAAAATTATTATATTATTTCAATTATTAAAATAAAAAATTTATTTAAGAAAATTGTTCAAAGTAATAAAGTCAAAAAATTCCTGATCAACGCATATTATTTGAAACCATAAGTATATTGCAGTGATCACTTAAATTCAAGATATTTGGAGAAAATACAGGAACTAAAGATTAGATTATGAAAACTTGAAAGAAAAAAAATGGTACGGTAAATTAGCATGGTTTTTTATAATTAAAATTATAAGTAGTAGGTCAAAAATCCCATGGCAATTGCAAATACAAATTTAAACATCCCCTATGTCGGATAAAATTAGGAGGTTTCCCTCCTAACCTCTCCTAAGAACGACTCGTGTCACTTTCATGACAAGCCGCTCAAGCATATCTTTATCTATTAATGTGAGAATATTCGTTTCTTAACGGGATTCATTCACACTTTTAGCACGTTATATCCGCTTTTGTGACTTATCTACATACTTTTCAATCTTAATCCAATGGATATCAGACCAAATAGTAGTGTATGGGGTTGAGGACTTCAAAAATATTTGAAGTATTCATCTTCTGAGCACATTCTTTTAATAAATTTACTTTTCGTTTTATAAACATGTTATAC
>JAITOM010000350.1 GCA_031289975.1 Methanobrevibacter sp.
ATTTTAAAAATATTTATAAAAACTAATTTTTGCTATATAATGAATTTAAATCTTTAAAGATAGAAATTTTGGGAAATCCATAGAAAAATTCAAATTCCCATGGGATTTTTGACACACCCGATTTTCTTTACTTAAAACTTGTTTTAAGTTAGAAAAAATTTTTTATTTTTTCTTTACTTACAAACATTATTTCATACAATATAATATAAATTTATTTTAAATTAATATCTTTAATAATTTTTCTTTTTAAAAAATCATTTATTAAACACTTTATTAAAACCACTAATAGTAGGACACCTATTTTTTGGAAATATAATTTTTAATCTAATTTTGGCGAATGATTTTTTATCGACTAAATCATAGAAATTTTTCTCTCATACAATATAAATGTTTGCCAAAAAATAGGTTTCTTACTATATTATTAAAATAAACAATTTAAATTAATATTTTTTAATAATATTTATTTTTAAAAAGATTATTTATTTAAGAACTTTATTAAAACCATTATAATTAAAATAAACAATTTAATTATAATTTAATAAAAAATATTAAAATAATTTTAAAATGTTGTAATAAAATATATTAATGTTGTAATAAAATATATGATTTAAATACTAAAATAAAATTTTAACAAAATAAATCTAACTTAATAGTTTCAGCATGTTTTAATATAATTTAAACAGATTTTTATTTGTATAATGGATTTTAGGTGGAAATGATGAATTTACATATAATTAATGTTACTCCAGAGATGAGTATACAAGATGCAATAAATAGTGCGAAAGAGGGTAGTACTATACTACTATCCGATGGAGAATATACTGGTGAAGGAAATATTAACATATATGTTAATAAAAAAAATTTAACAATTAAAGGAATTAGAGAAGGGAAAATAATTATAAATGCAAAAGGAACAGGAAATAATGTTTTTAATATTAATGGTGACAACACAACTTTAGAAAACTTGATCATAACAGGAACCAATACTATTGGAACAGTGATTATAAACAGTAAAAATAACATTATTAAGAAATGTAAATTCACAGGTAACGGAACACAAAAAAATGGTGGAGTGATATATAATTATAAAGGTAGTTTAACTGTTAGCCAATCCACATTCACAGGTAATATTGCACAAAAAGATGGTGGAGCAATATTTAATGATGATGGTGATTTAACTGTTAGCCAATCCACATTTACAGATAACATAGCACAAAATGCTGGTGGAGCAATACTTAACTATGGAGGTTATTTAAGTATTAGTAAGTCCACATTTACTGATAATGTAGCAATAGGTGGTGGAGCAATAAATAATCAAAAAAATAGTCTTTGTAATATTAGAAATTCCACATTCACAAATAACACAGCAACACAAAAACATGGCGGAGCAATTTTTAATAATGAAAGCAATTTAACTCTGGATGAATCTATCTGCACTGATAACAAAACAACAAAGTATGGTGGAGCAATAGCTAATGCTGCTAATTTAACTATTAATAAATCCATATTTACAGATAATACAGCAAAAGAGCTTGGTGGAGCAATATTGAATAGTAGTGAGGGTGATTTAAATCTTAGTCAATCCACATTCACGGGTAACAAATCAGGAAAATATGGTGGAACAATAACTAATGAAGGTGAATTAACTGTTAATAAATCCATATTCACTGATAATATGGCAAAAGATAATGGTGGAGCAATTGCTAATCTTAGTGGTAATTTAACTGTTAACAAATCCAAATTCGCAAAAAACACAGCACTGGTTGGTGGAGCAATTTTTAATAATAAATGTGATTTAGCCATTAATGACTCTTTATTCATATTTAACACAGCAACAAATTATGGTGGGTCAATAACTAATGGTGGTAATTTAACTATTGGTGAATCAACATTCACTGGTAACACAGCACAAGAACATGGTGGAGCAATAAGTAATATTGCTAATTTAACTCTTGATGGATCAACATTTAAGGATAATAAAGCAGGAAGATATGGTGGAGCAATAAATAATTCTAAGGGTACAATAACTGTTAAACAATCTATATTCGAGTGTAATACAACACAAGAACATGCTGGAGCAATATCTAATCTTAATGGTAGTTTAACTGTTAGAAAGTCCACATTCAATTATAACATAGCAACAAGATTTGGTGGAGCAATAACGAATGATGGTGATTTAATTGTTAGCCAATCCACATTCACAGGTAACATAACACAAGAAGGTGGTGGAGCAATAATCAATACTGATGATTTAAATGTTAGACAATCCACATTCACAGATAACAGAACAAGAATTCTTGGTGGGGCAATAAATAATCTTGATGGTGTTTTAACTGTTTTAGAATCTGAATTTAGGGATAACATATCCCAAGGTGGTGGTGGTGGAGCAATATTCAGTGGTTTTGATGGTTTAACTGTTAGAGAATCCACCTTTACAAATAACAGTATATTACAGGATATTAATATAATAACAAAAAATTGCAAAGCTAATGGAATTACTGTTATGGATTCTACTTTCAATTAAGCATATATTAAATGTATTATATAGTATAATAAATGTATTTGAAATCAATTAATCATCGGCTCTTTTATATGGTTTTGATAAGGTTCTTAAAGTTTAACTTTTTAAATAAAATTTATAGTGTATGAAATAATGTTTGTAAGTAATGAAATTTTTTAAATTACATAATAAATGTCAAATTTTTAATTAAAAAAATTATAATTATTATTTTTAAAAATAAATAAATAAAAAT